>JADGEH010000039.1 GCA_016744475.1 Thiotrichales bacterium
ACTATGGACTAAAAGTCCATAGTATATATTGCGGGCTGAAAGCCCTTAATCCGTGGACTCAACCACGGATTGAAATAGTGCATAGTTTTAACTAGCGATTAGGACAATAAAAATAGCCAGACTAGTAACAAATAATAAAAAAATTAATTTGTTGCTTATGTGCCTGTATTTTCTGGTGAACATATGTTTCCTGCCCAAACTCCACTAGCCCCTCCCCTGCCAAGAAATACCCTACAGCAGCAGAACCGATAAGATGTTTAATAATTTTTGTGATGGATAAATTCGCCAATGCGGTTGAATAGGCAAAAAAGAATGCACTCATATGATAATTGCATCCATCAATATCTCCATTTATTAAGGTAATTCCTGCTTGCACTAGTGATAAACCAGCTACAAAGAAGGCAAACAGTGCAGGACCATACTTTACCAATGCTGCCCCACCAACACCCGTGCTTGATGCCACAGCAGCAGCTATTATCATTGCATACATTATTAGCATTCCCACAACGATTAGATAAGCCCCATTAACTCCCGCCCGAAATCCGATAAGCCCCCGCGCCCGTCTCAGGGTCACTAATAATATACCCCGCGCCTGTCCAACCCGCGACGGTAATATTGCTCTGAGAAACAGTCGCCTCTTTACCCACTGCCACAGACGCGGCAATCTCATCTTTCACGCTCTGTTCAATAGTGAGTTGTGGCAGTGCGGTGTTGATATTGGCTTGAGTAATCTGATAAATCTTTTGCCCTTGTTGTGCCGCCACTGCCAGCGCTTTTACCGCTGATACGGCTTCTCCAGGATTGTCTTCATTGGTAAAGAATTGTTCAGGGATTTGATGTTCAAGTGCAGAAGTCATCATGCCGATTTATTGTCCCACAGCTTTGCTGATGTCAGGGTTATTGTCATCTGCCCACAGGCTTTGTGCGACCACATCCATATCGACCAGTATGCCGCTCATGTCTACTTGTTGTGGGATGCCGAAGCGGTAGACGGGTTGTAAGTTTGTGGAAAAAGTGCCGAAAGAAGGTAGGCGATAGGCGGTGACAGTTCCAGTTTTGTTAAGTAGTATTGTAGGGTTTGCACCGCGTATTTTTTGCGGTGCGAACGCGAGGGAGATCATGAAGCTATCGTTCGCGTGCGCACCGAAAAGAAGGTGCGCACCCTACCTGGCTTTGACCAGAAAATCAGTCGCTGGGCAGAACGCAAGTACAAATCACTGAAAACCTATGCACAAGCGGCGCGGAGAATCATTGGGTTTCAGAAAAGAAATCCAAAACTGCTCGCACATGGGTAACAGATGAATAAGGTTGAATGATAAGAGCTGAATGAAGCGAGAGTTTCACGTTCGGTTCTGTGAGAGCCTCAAGGGGCAGTGCCTTGGGGCTACTCGACCATGGCTACGATGGGGAACCCTCGCAACAAATCTGATACTCAAGCGGAGGATTACACTTGGGGTAAATGGCTTAATGCATCTTTAATCGCCGCTTCCGGGTACTCGTAATCCTCTAACTCTCCTGCCAGATATTTATCATAAGAACCCATATCAAAATGCCCATGTCCTGACAAAGTAAACAACAACGTTTTGCTCTCGCCTGTTTCTTTGCAGTGCATGGCTTCATCAATAGTGGCGCGTATAGCGTGGCAAGACTCTGGTGCAGGTACAATTCCTTCCGTTTTGGCAAATGAAATACCCGCTTCAAAAGTGGCTAATTGTGGAACGGCGACGGCTTCCAGAATGCCTTCTTTATACAACTGCGACACCAGTGCGGAATCACCGTGATAACGCAAACCTCCGGCGTGAATGCTGGGCGGCATAAAGTCGTGTCCCAAGGTATACATCAACATCAGTGGGGTTAAACCCACTGTATCGCCAAAATCATACGCATAGTGCCCACGAGTCAGCGTTGGACAAGAATCAGGTTCCACGGCGACTAAACGAATCTCTTTGCCTGCGGCTTTATCCGCCAGAAAAGGAAACATCATCCCGCCAACATTAGAACCGCCACCGCAGGGGGCAAAAATCACATCGGGATAATCGCCGACTTTTTCTAGCTGTTTGCGGGTTTCTAAACCAATCACAGTTTGATGCAGTAACACATGGTTCAGCACCGAACCCAAGGTGTAATTGGTATCGGAACGTGAAGCGGCTTCTTCTACGGCTTCAGAAATGGCTAAACCCAAGGAACCCGGATTATTCGCATCAGCCGCCAAAGCTTCGCGCCCAGCTTGAGTTAAATCACTGGGACTGGCGAGCACTTCAGCCCCCCAGGTTTGCATCATTGAACGGCGAAAAGGTTTTTGCTGATAACTGACTTTCACCATATAAACGCGCACATCTAAGCCAAACATTCCGCCCACTAGCGCAATGGATGAACCCCACTGACCCGCTCCGGTTTCTGTGGTCAAGCGCTTAATGCCTGCTTGTTGATTGTAATAAGCTTGAGCTGCGGCAGAATTGGGTTTATGCGATCCGGCGGGACTGACACCTTCATATTTATAATAAATTTTTGCAGGTGTCCCCAGGGCTTGTTCTAAACGTCGCGCACGGTACAAAGGCGAAGGCCGCCAGAGACGATAAATCTCACGCACGGGTTCAGGAATTTCAATCCAGCGTTGTGCACTCATTTCCTGCTCAACCAATGCTGGCGGAAAAATCGTAGACATCGCATCCGGTGTGACAGGCTGACCATCTGGGCCTAGATAAGGTGCAGGAGGATTGGGCATATCCGCCACGACGTTGTACCAATGCGTGGGAATGTCTTTTTCGTCTAAGAGGATTTTGTGGTTATCTGACATAAAGCGTGTCCTTTGGTGAAGTCAAAACATCTATTGATGAGCAAGTCATATAGGCTTTATGGCTTATCATAAAAAAAACACGCCTAAAAAGGCGTGTTTTTTTTATCTTAAAAACGGCTTAAGCCGGGATAAGTCTATATTTTAGGCTTTCATCTTCATGAACATGGCATTCATGCGGGTGACAAAAGCGGTGGGGTCTTCAAGTTGTCCCCCTTCGCTGAGCATGGCTTGATCAAATAAAATACTCACCCAATCTTTGAACAAATCTTCATCCGGTTCATCTTTAATTTTTTGTACCAAAACATGTTCTGGATTAATCTCTAACACGGGTGCGCTGCTAGGAATACTCTGACCGGCAGCTTTGAGCATTCTTTCTAAGCTGGCATCCATCGCATGAGCATCAGCGACTAAACAAGCAGGGGAATTGGTTAAACGATGAGTGATTTTGACTTCTTTCACTTTTTCGCCTAAAGCCTCCTGAATACGTTCTACAAAAGGCTTGAGTTCTTCTGTGGCTTTTTCTGCTTGTTTTTTCTCTTCTTCATCTTCCAATGAACCTAAATCCAAATCACCTTTAGTAATGGATTGCAAAGGTTTGCCATCAAACTCATTCAGATGAGAAACTAGCCATTCATCAATTTGTTCGTGTAATAACAGCACTTCAATGCCTTTTTTACGGAAGATTTCTAAATGCGGGCTGTTTTTCGATGCAGCAAAGCTCTCTGTTGTAATGTAGTAAATCTTATCCTGACCTTCTTGCATACGACTCACATAATCTTCTAACTTGATGGCAGGTTCTAATTTGTCATCATGTGTGGAAGAAAAACGTAACAATTTGGCAATACGTTCTTTATTGCTCGTGTCATCTAGCACGCCTTCTTTTAAGACTTTGCCAAACTCGTTCCAGAACTTGTTATATTTTTCCTCATCATTTTTAGCGATGCCTTCTAATGCGCTGAGGATTTTTTTCACGGTTCCGTTGCGCATTTGATCGATTTGTTTATTGTTTTGCAGAATTTCGCGTGACACATTCAATGGCAAGTCGTTGCTATCAATCACACCGCGAACAAAACGCAAATACGGTGGTAATAAATGCTCTGAATCATCCATGATAAAGACGCGGCGAACATATAACTTAATGCCTTGACGATTATTACGATCCCACAGATCAAAAGGCGCACGATTAGGAATAAACATCATGGACGTGTATTCCAAGCTGCCTTCCACACGACTGTGAACGGTCAGCATAGGGTCTTCAAAATCATGCGCAATATGTTTGTAGAACTCGTTATATTCTTCGTCTTTAATGTCTGATTTATTACGTTGCCATAGCGCTTGAGTGCTATTAACGGTTTCTTCTTCAATGGTGGTGGCTTCAGTTTCTTTACCTTCTTCATCCATCACCGGGGTTTCTTTTTTCATCACCACGGGAATCACAATGTGATCGGAATATTTAGTGACAATATTGCGCACTTTCCAATCGTCTAGTAAATCATCCTCGCCTTCACGCAAATGTAGAATGACTTCAGTACCGCGTTCTGCACGTTCAATATTTTCTAAGCTATATTGACCATCACCCGCTGATTCCCAACGCACGCCATGCTCTGTTCCCATACCTGCTTTGCGGGTAATTAAAGTGACTTTATCGGCAATAATGAAAGAAGAATAGAAGCCTACCCCAAATTGACCAATCAATTGACTATCTTTAGCTTGATCGCCGGATAGATTTTTAAAGAAATCTTTAGTCCCTGATTTAGCAATGGTCCCGATGTTGTCTGCGACTTCTTCTCGGTTCATGCCAATACCATTGTCGTACACGGTAATGGTGCGTGCGTCTTTATCGACTTCTACGCCGATTTTTAATTCAGCATTGCCTTCAAATAAAGCATCGTCAGAGAGGGCTTCAAAACGCAATTTATCCGCCGCGTCTGAAGCGTTTGAAATTAATTCGCGCAAAAAGATTTCTTTATTGCTGTACAGAGAATGGATCATTAAATCCAATAGTTGTTTGATTTCCGCTTGAAAACCAAAAGTTTCTTTTTGTGTTTCTACCGTCATATGGTCAAGGCTCCTGAATGAATATTTGCGTGAAAGTTAAAATTTTTCAGCCGTTAGTATCTTCAACACACTTTAATAAGCTGAAAAATTTTAGCCCGATATAGGGCTGAGTTGGAAGGAGTCAAGAGACAAAGCCTAGGAGACTTGACACTATGCAGACACATGGTGAAAATCTTCCATAGCTAGATGTTGTGAGCTAAATAGACTGATTTTGATGGATGCAAGGTGAACAGCTTCTGACGACACCTTGCCTAAAATCGGTTTCTAATTATAAACTTCTCATCACCAAACCTAACGCCTCTGAGCAGGCGCATTTTTCTCTACAATAAAAGGTACACTGACCGATGGAAATCATACATAAAACTGTGACAGTTCCAGAATCCCATGTTATATCAATCACTTTACCCAAGAACATTGTACCCGGCGAGATTGAAATAGCACTGGTCTTAAACGCTAAAACCATATCGCTGGAGCAGCAAAACGATATTTCTTCAGCCGTTTCTAATAGTGAAAATTTAAAAAAAGCCGCTTTATCTAAATTGGCAGATTTACTGAATGCTGATGGTTCTCCAGTCAACTCATCCGAGGAAGAAAAACCTGCCTAATCGCCTTTTTATGACAGTATGTGTTAAACAATACATACTGTTTTCTCATCGTGTTTATTTTTAAACATGTCACGTATTTTGGGCGTAGGCATTGCCACCTTAGATATTATTAATCGCGTGGCGGATTATCCGACTGAAGATAGTGAAGTTCGGGTTTTAAGCCAACGTGTTTGCCGTGGTGGCAATGCCACCAACACTTTAACGGTGTTAAGCCAAGCTCATCAATGTAGCTGGGCGGGTGTTTGGGTGGACGAACCCGACGGTCAACGTATCCTCGAAGATTTACAAGCCCATCAAATTGATGTGCAGCATTGCCGCATTCTCCCGCAGGGCAAAATGCCCACCTCTTATATTTGTCTCAACCAAAGCAATGGTTCGCGCACCATTGTGCATCACCGCGATCTGCCTGAATTGAGTATTGCAGATTTTCAAGCGATTGATTTAAGTGCTTTTGATTGGGTGCATTTGGAAGGGCGGAATATACCAGACACGCTAAAAATGCTGCACCACATCAAGCAACAGCAACCACAATTGCCCGTGTCTTTGGAAGTTGAAAAACCTCGTGATGACATTGAGCGCTTGTTTTCAATACCCGATGTTTTGCTGTTTTCTCGGCATTTTGTTCAACACCAAGGCTTTTCCAGCGCTAAAGCTTTCTTTACCGCAATACACCAGCAAGCCCCACAAGCCATGCTGTTTTGTGCTTGGGGAGAACAGGGCGCGTATGCCGTGCAAAAGCCATTATCTCGCGTGTTACATGCCCCCGCTTATCCTCCGGCACAGGTGGTGGATACTTTAGGCGCGGGGGATACGTTTAATGCGGCGGTGATTCACGGGCTTTTACAAGGACGCACCACATCTGACATCTTGCAGACGGCGTGTCGATTGGCGGGAGAAAAATGTGGCTGCTTGGGATTTGATGGAGTGCATTTCACTTAAGGAAAAAAACTAGAGTTTAAGCGCTTGGCTTCCCCTCCTTGAAGGAGGGGATTGAGGGGTGGTGATCGAGGGCAACATGCCTTAGAGCCTATACGAAAATGGGATAATCAGCTGCAAACCCGCCCTTTTGGCCCGATTTTCCGCTTTTTTTCGTTAAATAGCCCACTATTCGCCTTAAAAAACCGAAAAACCCGCCTCAAAATGGCGCATTTTCGCTTCGATTCCCCATCTTCGTATAGGCTCTTAAAAAGCACTGTAAGGAATACGGCTTTTAATTACCACCCCCTAGCCCCCTCCTTGAAGGAGGGGGAATGAAATTAACTGCTTGCAATGCTCATAAACCATGTTAAGCATTGCACTCAACACATTTTTAGCGCTTTGTCATATTTCATTCTTTAGATGATGTATCTCACCACGGAGGCACGGAGAGCACAGAGAAAAACCTTTGAAATACAACTCCGTATCCTCCGTGGTAAACATGAATCCTAAAAGTTAAGTTTGACGGAGCACTAAAGCATCAACGGCGGATTTTACGTAGCGTTCTTTCGCTCCACAACGCTTCTTGCAAATCCGGTGAATTAAACGACACCACTTCGGGGGGAATCACCGCCCAAGTTTCATGCTCGGTGTCCAGATTAAGCCCATACCAATAACCCCAAGCAATCGCTCTTGGATCAGAACCTTGATACCCTGGTAAAGGATTCCAGTCACGATCAATGAGTTTGATGGCTTGACCGTCTTTGAAATATTCCGTGCGATAATCAGCAAAGGTTTTTGTATCAATGTAGCTGATGCGGTAGTCATACCACCAATCTGGAAACACCGTGCTGCTTTTGAGTTTGTAGACTTGATGTCCTTGTGGGGCACAGGAGGCCTTGTCTGTCAGGTGCCGCATGTATTGATTACGCTGCTTTGGCTCAATGTGCATCATCTTCAAGCAGCCCTCAAAGACTTCGGTGCCCAATAATTCATGGGTTTCATTATGTGGCTTGCGTAAATACACATCACCAAAAGTAAAATCAGAACCGCCCCAAGCATCCTCATGGGCAGGCTGATCAAAACGCCGTACTTTGCGCAGGGAAGGCAGCCAAATAATGTACTGTTGGCTTTTGCTGTCATCAATATAATCGGTGATCAACATACCTGTACCGCGCATTTTTCCAGAACGAAAAATGGTTAAATCCTTAGACTTGATCACACGGTCTCGATAAGCATTATTCAAATAACGTTCAACGGTATTCGTCGTCGGACGGTTGCCTTTGGCTCGATTAATAATCACGGTCACACGATACTTACCGCGTTTTTGAATCGAATAATTATCCAAAGCATAGAAATGATTGACAAAATAAACTTGGGCGGCAATGTTGTCAGCAGCGGGCGTGTCCTGCGGATAGGGTAAATCTCTGGAGACTTGGATGATTTCTGTCGCCAGAAGAACAGACGGATTGACCATTAATAGCAGGCCGCCCAATAGGGAGGTGATAGTGTGCAAATGAAACTTCATTGCGCGTCTCCTTGGTGTTTTCATTATGTAGACTTATTATGCAGAAACCTCTTGAATTTCAATCTTATATTGATATATGCGTCACTGCATGAGTCAATATAAAAAAAGCTTCTACTGAACATTAACACTATAGATACTAGTCAATAGGGATGCAACAAACACATACAAAACAGCGTGCTATCCGCTTTCGCCCGGCGCACGCGCTGATTGATTTAAGCGCCTTGCGGCACAACTTGCGGGTCGTGCGTCGCAGAGCGCCTCAACAACGCATTATGGCCGTGGTCAAAGCCAATGCTTACGGGCACGGTAGCCTCGAAGTGGCGCAATGCCTAGAACGAGCGGGCGTGGATGCCTTAGCCGTGGCCTGTCTTGAAGAAGCCTTGAGCTTACGTGAAGCCGGGATTCAATGCCCCATTGTTCTGCTAGAAGGCTTTTTTCATCCCGATGAATTACCGCTGATCGCACAACAGGCGCTGCACGTTGTGCTGCATACACCACAACAAGTCGATGCCGTCTTAAACTGTTACATATCTCAACCCTTATCCGTTTGGCTCAAGCTAGACACCGGAATGCATCGCCTCGGTTTAAGCGCTGAAGAATTCCACCGAGCTTGGCAACATTTACAAGCGTGCCCAGAAAACGTTCAACAGATTCGTCTCATGACACATCTAGCCTGTGCCGATGAACGCGACAATGGTTTCACCCAACAACAATGCCAACTATTTTATCAATGGGTCAAACCCTTCAATTTAGAATGCTCGATAGCTAATTCAGCCGGAGTTTTAGCTTGGCCTATCAGCCATGCCGATTGGGTGCGCCCTGGCATCATGCTGTATGGCAGTTCGCCTTTTAACGACACGCTGGGAGCGCAAGAACATCTCAAACCCGTGATGCAATTGCGCTCAGCGCTCATCAGCATCAAATCGTATTCAGCGGGAGAAGGATTAGGTTATGGTGCGACTTGGCGTTGCCCAGAAGACATGCCCGTGGGCATGGTGGCGATGGGATATGCTGATGGTTATCCGCGTCATGCGCCCAGTGGCACCCCCGTAGCGGTGAATGGACAGATCGTGCCTCTGATCGGGCGCGTATCGATGGACATGTTAGCGGTGGATTTACGCCAACAACCCCAGGCGCAGATTGGCGATGTGGTCGAATTATGGGGAGGCACTGTGCCTGTCGATACGGTGGCTCGACAAGCACAGACGATTGCTTATGAATTGCTGAGCCAAGTGACTCAGCGAGTGCCGCGCTATGTGGTGGATGAAGAGGGGTAGGAGGTTATCTTCTCAGCGCATACGATATTTTGCAGATTGCGCATGGGCGCTCAAACCCTCGCCCTCCGCCAAGATTGCGGCGGTTTTGCCCAAAGTATCCGCGCCTTCTGGCGAGCAATAAATAATGGAAGAGCGCTTCTGAAAATCATACACCCCCAATGGCGAAGAAAAACGCGCACTGCGAGACGTGGGCAACACATGATTGGGCCCTGCACAATAATCGCCCAACGCCTCTGCCGTATAACGCCCCATGAAAATCGCCCCCGCATGACGAATTTTAGGCAACAAGCTATCGGGATCAGTCACCGATAACTCCAAATGCTCTGGGGCAATATAATTCGCCACCGCCACCGCCTCCTCTAAATCACTGACTTGAATCAAAGCACAGCGGTCATTAATCGACGCGGTAATGATCTCAGCACGCGGCATTTGCGCTAATAATGTATTCATGCTGGCCTGCACTTGCTCGATAAAACCCGCATCAGGACAGACTAAAATCGGTTGTGCCAATTCATCATGCTCAGCCTGCGAGAACAAATCCATCGCAATCCAATCCGGATCAGTCTCCCCATCACAAATCACCAAAATTTCAGAAGGGCCGGCGATCATGTCAATCCCCACCGTGCCAAACACCATGCTTTTAGCCGTCGCTACATAAATATTGCCAGGCCCAACAATTTTATCCACTTGCGGCACGGTTTCTGTGCCAAACGCCAACGCCGCCACCGCCTGCGCACCGCCAATCGTCAACACCTTATCCACACCTGCCACCGCTGCGGCGGCTAACACCAGCTCATTTAACACCCCGTCAGGGGCGGGCACCACCATAATAATGTCCTCTACACCCGCGACTTTGGCAGGCAAAGCATTCATCAGCACCGAAGACGGATAAGCCGCTTTACCGCCCGGCACATACAAGCCCACCTTATCCAAAGCCGTGACTTGCTGGCCTAAGCGCGTGCCGTCCGCTTCGGTATAACTCCAGGATTCCTGAACTTGTTTTTCATGATACTGCCGCACACGTTGTGCCGCCGTATGCAACGCTTTGGCTTGCTCGGCAGGCAAGCTTTCTAAGGCTTGTTGCAAGCGTTCAGGCGGTATCTCAAATTCAGCAAAACCTTTAGCCGTGCGGCGATCAAACGTATTCGTGTATTCCAACACAGCCGCATCACCGCGTTGACGCACTTGCATCAACATATCGCGCACCGTATCAATGACCCGTTGATCCGACAGAGAATCCCAGGCCAAAAGTTGTTTAAGTTGAGTCCAGAAATCAGCATCCTGGGTATTTAAGCGTTTTGCTTGTAACATCTGACAGTTCCTTCGGGTTTAAGTCTATGCATCACTAAAAGGCTTATTGTCTTGTCTTTCCTCTCCATTTTCCAGACAATGTTTTGCTATCCCGCCATTCTTAGGCATGAGAATTTAATAAAAGCAGACAGTATAGCGAGTGATTTTGCGCACGAATCAAGGCTTCGTTGTGGGCGCATAGTCGTTCTATGCCACCAGAGCGACAACGAAGAGTCGTGCGCAAAAGTGCCGCTAGACGCTGGAGTGATTGAATTCTCATTCCTTAAGTTCCATTTCAAGCTGCGCACACCGCGTATCTTCTCACGAGACCTCTCTATTCCATGTCCTCCATACGCACGCGCTACCGAACCCTAGAGTTTGGTCACACAGATATTCATGTACGAACACTCCGCGACAACCAACAATTCTCAGATGATGACGACGTTGCCTTAAACCTCGGCATATCATCCGCCACCTGGCCTTTATTTGGCGTGATATGGCCTGCGGGAGAAATTCTCGCACACCTGATGTTTACCCATGATATTGAAGGACTGCGGATTCTCGAAGTGGGCTGTGGGATTGGACTGGCGAGTTTAGTCTTAAATCATCGCCACGCCGACATCACAGCGACCGACTATCATCCTGAAGCAGAAGGCTTTTTAGAAAAAAACAGCCGCCTGAATGACGACCCAGACATCCCTTTTATACGCACAGGTTGGGAAGATGACATCAGCGCATTAGGACAATTTGATTTAATTATTGGCAGCGATATTTTGTATGAAAGACCGCATGTCAAACAGCTATCAGAATTCATTGAACAACACGCAAAACCGCATTGCGAGGTGATATTAGTCGATCCAGGACGCGGACATCATGCAGCGTTTAGCAAAAAAATGGTGATTTTAGGTTACACCCACAGCCAAAGCCGCCCCGAAAACACCGACTATTTGGAAAAAGCCTTCAAAGGCCAAGTGTTGCGCTATGCTCGGCATTAGCGCGGTAGGATGGGTAGAGCAGAGCGAAACCCATCATTGATACCTCGTTCCCACGCTCCAGCGTGGGAATGCAGTGCGTGCCGCGCCTGCGGTACGGGACACAGAGCGTCCCTGTCGGCATTCCCACGGAGATTGTGGGAACGAGAAAAAATATCGTGATGGTGGGCAAAACCCGATGTTAATTCACCTTATTTAAGATATGACAAAACGAAATTTTGCCCACCCTACTAGGCTAAAAACCAATAATGTTTAAGGAACGTTTGTCATATTTGGAGGACGAGCAGGGGAGATGTTATTAGCTTGCAAATGTAAATAAATTTCTTCATTCACTTGATTGCACACTTGATTTCGAGCTGAATAGCCCTTCACATGAAATATGGCCTTATATTCATTTGCCCATTGACCAATACGAAAGCTAACACCCGGATTAGGTTCATCGAGTACATCAGGAACTGATTGCATGGCTTCCAACAGTAATAAACGTATCTGTTTGGGGGAATGAGAAAAATCAATATATACAAGTTGAATTTCAGAACAAACATCACTGGGATAATGATAATTTTGCACCGTGCTGTCAGCAGCCACAGCATTAGGAATGCTAAGAATATCGTTACCTAATGTTTTAATTTGTGTTGCACGCCACGTTGTATCTAACACTTGACCTGCTGGATAATCGCCAATTTGAATCCAATCACCCATTCTAAAAGGACGATCAACATTGATAGCAATGCCTGAGAAAATATTTGAAATATTCATTTTTACGGCCAAACCAATGATAGTGACTAACATACCCGATGTTGCTAATAAACTGGTCACTTTCATATTAAAAACAAATCCAATCACGCAAAAAGTAGCCAGCATATAAATAATAAAGCTGACCATTTTACGCATTAAAACAGGCACTGGAGTCCCACCTTTCTTTTCAATGGGTAGCCAAATAAATTTCTCGATTCCAGAGACTAAAATATAAGCAGGCACCATCCACCAAATAATATCAAACAAGGTATACACGGCTTGCAAATGTGAAGCATCATTTTCAATGAAATTAGTTAAGATGACCGATTCGGCAGCTAATAAAAAAATGGCAATAATAGGTAACTTTAATAACCAGGTCAGTCTATAGCCTTTAGATAAAGGATAATGTCTATAGCGAACAAATCTAAACATTACGAGCACAATTAATGCAAACAAGGAAAATATAGCGGTATATAAGGCCGTCATTTCTGACATGTTGCGGCGCAAAGTAAAGCGGTTTTCTTTCACTAAGCGAATATGATTAAAACGAGAAAAATCAACCTCGTCGCCATATTCATCATATTTGAAATCACCGCGTAATGGTTTTGAAATAATATCTTGGTAGGTCTGTGTTTTCTTAATCTCCCAATTTTGCATAAACAAACTTAGGTTACGCCGTATTTGTGCTTGCGTGCTTTTGGAAGATAATAAATTGCCACCTGTATCTTCAACATAAATTAAACGATTGAAGGGGAGAATACCATGTTGAAAACGAACCCCTACAATATGTTCTTCTAAAGCGTAATGTTCTTGATATTGCGGCAAAAAGTCCATGTAAAAATGTCCTTGGACACGATACAAACTATAAGCATAATGCTTGACTCGATCTTTACGTATAGGTTTACCTAATTCAACTTTTTTAACAGCATTTAAAAATTCAATTTGACTAAAATCTACTGAATCATGTCCTGCAAACCAGACATAAAAATCCAGCCATGCCGTTTTTTTATCTAAATCAATCTCTTCAATATTTAACATTTCTATATTGCTGTAAATAATATGTGTTTTATAAAAATATTGTTCATCCATCTGAAGAATATCCTGAGCTTCTAGTTTTTTATTAAAGCCAATCACTTTCTTTGGATTTTCTACAGCTCTAAATTGAGTGGGTGCTGAAATTCTGTGCCAATTTTTATAGGTGATTAAATTAGCTGCTTTAACAACAAAACCATCCGCATCAAAATATATGGGGCCAGTTAATCCTTTAATACTATGTTCTGGACTATTTAAGGCCGCTAGATATTCTCTAAACGCTTCGCGTTCTTGTTGTATATTCTCGCCTTTTGCATTAATAGCACGCAGTGCTTCAATTGATACTTTGATAGCATCATAAGAAAACATCACATCATTATTAATTTCTTGTTGGTTAAATCGGTGATGATAAATATCTCTAAGTTCTTGCGCCTCTTGTCCTAAAGTATCCATTCCAAACCCATCAATACCAAAAATATTCGCTGCGAAATATCCGGGATACTTTTTTTCTTCAGGACTATTTTGCAATATAGGACGGAAAAGTTGTCCACTACCTAAGCCCGCCAGCAATATTTTATGTTCAATCCCTTGTCGCCGCAGCGCCATCAACATTTGTGCATTCTGTGAGGGATACAATGTTATGAAAAGGGCTGTATCTTCTTGTTCAGAAAGATGCTGTTTAATTTGTTTTGCCAGTCGAGTAAAGGCGGGTACATCTTCATCTGGAGCTGATATTTCCCAATTCTTTATGGTGTATTCATCCGATACTTTAAATAGCGTTTCAAAATTTTCTTGCATATTGGCACTGAATGCATTTTGGGGATCATAAATCACCATCATATTTTTTATATCTCCCAAATACATGGCACTATAAGCTAAGGTCATGCTTTTAAATTTATTGCTGGGATTCAACATAAAAAACCAATCATTGTTTTCAGCTACTTTTGTTGAAGAGGCGCTTGGAGTCAATACAGGTAGCTTTGCTGCTTTATACAAAGGGCTGGCTTTTTCAGCTAATGAACTAATAGCATTCCCTAATACTAGCTGTAAACGTTTATCTTTAGTGGCTTTTTCTACTTGTTCCAATCCAATATCCATATCACTTTCTGTATTCATTAATACTAACTGTATAGAACGTCCGTTGACTCCTCCTTCAGTGTTCATTTTTTCCAGGTATAAATTAATGCCATTAAGCATACTCATGCCAGTGCTGGCATATTCTCCAGTTAAAGGTACTAAAACACCAATATATAGAGGTGGTGAGTCTTTAGCTTTTTCTTTTCCAAAAGCCATACTAATGGGCATCGTCAAACAATATAAAACTGTCAATGAAGAGATTAATAATTTAGAACTATGTCGTAACAAGAGTTTCACCTTTTATAAAACATTAAGTCACTCACCTAACGCACGCAGCGTGAAGTGAAAGAAAACATCATTTTTTCCTCATACTCTGTCTATTTAAACCTTGAGAAATACTGTTTTTTTATTTTCACCTCCAATATGGAACGGAATAAATGATACTAAAAAGGATAAAAAAAGGGCTGAAATCACGCAATTTTATTACCCTCATACCAGCGAATTTTTATGCGCTCTGCGCATTCCGTGGGGGGAAGCGTCCGCAATTCGCGTCGCGTAGAACGCTAACATGAGAAAATTCGCAAGATTTTTGCTTTGAGTGGGAACAAGACAGAGTTTCACGTCCAGTTCTGTGAAAGCCTCAAAGGGTGGTTCTTTGGAGCTACTTAGTCGATCTGTAGTTAAACAGGGTCAGATTTTAGCAGGTGATTATTCAGTATGTTTTATTTTAATAAGTGAGTAACCGATATTAATGATTATAAGTCTTTAATGACTTTGGGTACTTTGGGGTTTTCTTGAGTATAAATGTATTTAAGTCAGCACTGTTTATTGATATTTTTAAGAAGATAGATATAAGGGGTATGAAATATACTATTTATTAGAAGTAATAGCGGTTCACAAAGAAAACATGAGTCGTTTAAGCTCTTTTTTTGATCAAAGATGGCCTTTGAAATTTTGATGAAATATTTTAGCGTAAGTGAACGGTCTCCCTACGGCTGAAAGGCTAAATACAGGGCAAACAGCTCTGTTTAAATAGGGGGGCACTGTCTATTCTAAAGCAAAGTTATCATTGGGATTATCTTCAACGTGATGTTCTAGATGATTCTCAATCACCTCTTCAGTCATTTGAACCACAGACATACAAAAAAGGATTGGAGATGAATCTATTTTCCTGAAAGGCGAGGGTTTTGACCTTGCGCATTGAAAATAAATCTTTATTTTCCGATAAAACTTAATGTAAAAACGGTTGGCTCATAATGGCTAAGCGGATTTTAGGCATTAACATATCCGCTCCTTGAGCTTCGCGTTCTTCAATAAACTGCGTTGCCATTTCGCGTAAAAGCTGGCGATGTTCTTCATCAAAAATGCTCATTGCAGCTCGTAAAGTTCCTTCTTCCTCACTCAATAAAGTCGGTACAATATCTTCTTTTGCTATCGGCGTGTCGGGGCGTAATAAATGAGCAATTAAAGCATGTTCTAGTAAATGAAAATGGGTGTCTCGCGCTTGCGTTTCTTTGGCTAACTCTTGCATCGCGTGTTCATCTAATGTCGCGGTAGAACGAATGGCATTCATAATCAAGCCATTGAGTTTTTTTAAGCCTGCTTTTTCCGCCATATAATCACCGCCTAAACCTGAGCATTGCTCATACAAACGATCAATCCGGGCTTTTAATTCTAAAATCACTTCGCTCTCTTCTTTCGACTGCAAATGCACGACTCTCTCAAGCAATTGATTAAAGTCCACTGTAAACTGCTGACGCTCGCTATCATCTTGGCGCTGCGCCTCATCCACATCCGCTTGACACAGTTCTTCTGCTTCAGGAAATAAAGCAGGGTTTAAGCATTTACGTTGTAAATAACGCTCCCAGCAACCGGGGTGGGCACTGAAAGATAATCGACTCATAATAATTCCTTGTTTTTAGCTGTGTTGATAGAGCGAAATAATATCAGTTGTTAAGACTGCCAGTCCTTGAAGGACTGGCAGTCTTGGGTTTGGCTCTATCGCAAGCCTATAAATGATGTGCCTTAGCTATAGAGCCTAGGGTTCTACGCCTTCAGGCTTGATAATAAATCGTTGCCGCACTCACATAAGCCACTTTTAGTGCCGCTTGTTCAAGAGCTTGTGCCTGCTTGTGTGCCAGAGCCATATCCGTGATCTGACTCAATGGCAAATACACTTCTACCACGATGTTGCCCGATAAATAGTGCAAATTAACATGCTCGATGTGCTCGGCACAGGGCACGGCCTGCCAGTGTTGTTGTAAATCCGCTAACACCCGATCCCGCATCGGCAACTTCGCATTAGGTGCATGTTGCGCGTCATCTTCAGGATCAATATGCGCAATCACGTCGGTGACATCATCATGTTGCTTAATTAAGGTATAACGCACAGACTCGCTAATTTGATGGCCTTCTGACACGCTCAAACGTGAATCCACTTGCACATGCACATCCACCAAAATCTCGCCATTCATTTGTCGGGTGCGCAATTGATGTAAAGCGTGTACCCCAAAAATATTTTGAATCGTGGTTTCAATGGCTTCCAACTTGTCTGCGGCTACCGCTGTATCAATGAGCTCCCGCGCCCCCTGCGAGCCTAGCGACCAGCCCACATGCCCAATCATCATCGCCACCACCATCGCACCCAGCGCATCCAACCACAGCACGCCCGCCATACTGCCCGCCACACCGACTAACACCACCACAGAAGACACTGCATCACTACGATGATGCCAAGCATTTGCCCGCAACAAATTAGAATTAATCTGGCGTGCCGCCCGCACTGTATAGTGATACAGGACTTCTTTTGCCAAAATCGACACCATCGCCACACTTAAAGCCAGCCATCCGGGTTGTAGCAAATGCGCAGGCTCTAACAAACGATGTACGCCATCCCAAACAATCCCCGCCGCCACCAGCAACAGCAACAAACCCATGCCCAAAGAGGCCAGGGTTTCGATGCGCCCATGCCCGTAGGGATGTGCCTCATCCGCTTGTTGACTGCCCAATTTAGACGCGACCAGCACCATGCCATCGCTGATTAAATCCGACAAAGAATGCACGCCATCCGCAATTAGCGACTGAGATTGTCCCAGCCAGCCAAAAACGATTTTAGCGATAGATAGCAACACATTCACCAGCGCACCGATTAAGGTCACGCGGCGAGTTATGGAATAACGAGAATGATCAGTCATGGGCTTCAAATGGATGGGTCAAGGAATGGAAGGGTAAACAGCGTTAGAGCCTATACGAAGATAGGGGATCGAAGCGAAAATTCGCCATTTTGAGGCAGGTTTTTCGGTTTTTTAAGGCGAATAGCGGGCTATTTAACGAAAAAAAGCGGAAAACCTGACCAAAAGGGCGGGTTTGCAGCCGATTATCCCATTTTCGTATAGGCTCTTAGGCTCTAAACGGTAAGAATATCACTTCAGCTCGCTGAGTGATGGGGGAATCAATGTTTTTGCTCTCTCATCAAAGGCTGTAAGTAACTAACCATATATTTTTTAACTAAAGTTAACAACATATTCTTTTCCAGCCATGTATAGCAAACTATCCCATTCAGCTTCAAGTTTTTCAAATGAATCATATGCAGAAAAGGGCAGCCATTCATACGCTGCGAGACAGGGAGAGGCGCAGCCCACTGCCATTAAGTTTGACAAAAGATGACACAAACACCCATAGTTTAAGTGTGAATTTAGAACATAGGATTTCATCATGAATAAAAAAACGAACGATAGATACAAATAGAAAATGCATAAACGACGAAGCCTTTAAGGATAGGCATCGTAGCGACAAAAGATACTTTACTCGCCCCCGTCAATTGGTTTTTTCACTGATGATCACCTTAATACTGCAAAAAAGCGTGAAATCTCTACAATGAATACCCAATGAAGTGACAGGCAAATGAGGTACATTGACTGTTAGCCATAGTGCTTTTACGCAAAGACGTGCGCCATTAAAACATACGGCGTTCATCGAACTAAACGGCATAGGTGTGGTGGACATCATGTATGGTGACGGAGACTACAAACGCTATAGGGAACATAAATCAGTTGTACGATAGACCTGACAGGTTTCCAAAACCTGCCAGGTCTTGAGCACGATGCTCCAGTACAACTGAAATATTATCTTTATATAAAGGGATGCGGCTGCTAGTGATAGATGGCTCCCAAATAATGTTGCCGGATACGGCTGATGTCAGTAAAGAATTCGGACACATCAGCTATACAGGCAAAAAAGCCGAAGTCCAAGGTGCTCATGCTGACGGTCTCGCTTCAGTCATGTATGACGTACTCAACCGAATCGTAGTGGACAGCGTCTTAGGTAAAGCCCGCGCTTATGAGGTCAATTTAGCCTGCGAGCATTTAGAGCCTATACGAAGATGGGGAATCGAAGCGAAAATGCGCCATTTTGAGGCAGGTTTTTCGGTTTTTTAAGGCGAATAGCGGGCGTGTGTTGATAAAAAGTGGAAAACCTGACCAAAAGGGCGGGTTTGCAGCCGATTATCCCGTTTTCGTATAGGCTCTTAACTGAATGGCAGTGATGTGTCACATGGGAACGAGAGAAACACTAAAACATGAGCGCCCAAGTCGTTTTAATTGATAGGGAACCTGAACACTATAAGCCCGTAAAGGCTCACATGCAGGCTTGGTGGTCACTAGACTTGTTGCGAGGAGTAGGCATCGTAGCGAAAAGGTGTGGTTTTGAGGCGGTTTTTTCGGTTTTTTGAGGTGAATAGCGGGCTATTGAACGAGAAAAAGCGGAAAAACAGGCCAAAACCCACACCTTTACAGTCGATGGAACCCCCTCGCAACAAGTCTACTTAATCGGGTATTAACACGGTGTTGTGTGCCAGTGGGGCGGGGCGTGGATAATCTAAGGTGTAATGCAGACCGCGACTTTCTTTGCGTAATTGTGCGGAACGGATAATTAAATCAGCGACTTCCACCAAGTTGCGTAGCTCGATTAAGTCATTGGTAATGCGAAAATGACGGTAATATTCTTCGATTTCTGTGCGCAATAAGTCAATCCGGTGCTTGGCGCGTTGCAAGCGTTTAGTGGTGCGCACAATGCCCACATAATCCCACATGAATCGCCGCAGCTCATCCCAGTTGTGCGCGACGACCACTTCTTCGTCTGAATCAGTCACGCGGCTTTCATCCCAAGCAGGCAAGCTGTCGGGCATTTTGACGGTATCCAGTTCATGCAAAATTTTCTGGCTGGCGGAATGGGCAAATACCAAGCATTCCAACAGGGAATTGCTCGCCATGCGATTAGCCCCATGCAAACCGGTAAAAGACACTTCGCCAATAGCAAATAAGCCTTCAATGTCGGTTTGGCCTTCGCGGTCGGTCATCACGCCGCCACAGGTGTAATGCGCCGCAGGCACCACGGGGATGGGTTCGGTGGTCATGTCATAACCGAGTTCTAAACATCGAGCGTAAATATTGGGGAAATGCGAGGTGATAAATTCGGGGGATTTGTGGCTGATGTCTAAAAATAAGGAATCGCTACCGATGCGTTTCATTTCGTGGTCAATCGCACGCGCCACAATGTCGCGTGGGGCTAGTTCGGCGCGTTTATCAAAGTGGTGCATAAAGCGCGAGCCATCAGGCAATAATAAGTGCCCTCCTTCGCCACGCACGGCTTCTGAAATGAGAAAAGATTTAGCCGCTGGATGGTATAAGCAGGTGGGATGAAACTGGATGAACTCCATATTGGCGACGCGACAACCCGCTCGCCAAGCCATCGCAATGCCATCGCCTGTGGCGACATCGGGATTGCTGGTGTAGAGATACACTTTGCCCGCACCGCCGCTGGATAACACCACAAAACGTGCTCGGATGGCTTTCACTGTGTCCGCATCGCGGTCTAATAAATACACGCCCTGACAGCGACGGGTGTCGAGTTTGAATTTCCCCCCAGTGATTAAATCAATGGCTAAATGGCGTTCTAGCACGGTGATGTTGGGGTGTTTGCGCACGCGCTCGATCAGGCTTGAACCAATCGCTGCCCCTGTCGCATCGTCTGCATGAATCACGCGGCGATGGCTGTGTCCGCCTTCGCGGGTGAGGTGATAATCGAGTTTGCCGCTTTTCGAGGTGCGCTGGGTAAAGGGTACGCCTTGTTCAATCAATTTATGAATCTGCTCAGGCCCGTGTGTGACCGTGAAGTTGACAATATCGCGGTCACATAAGCCAGCACCCGCATTGAGCGTGTCTTCGATATGGGATTCAAAGGAATCATGCACGTCCAACACCGCAGACACACCTCCTTGGGCGTATTGGGTGGAGCCTGAATTCAGGTTAGCCTTAGAAATCATCAGCACTTGCGCTTGATCTGCCACGGCGAGTGCGAGGCTTAAACCAGCGGCACCCGTACCAATGATGATGACATCGTAATGATCGTTATGGTTTTGCATAATGTTGAGTGTTCCTTACAGTCGTGATTTCCGCCAGTACTGAGAGTGCTATTTCTGGTGGCGTGCGACTGCCGATGGGTAAACCGACAGGCCCGTGCAAGCGGGCGATAGCGGCGGGGCTTAAGCCTAATTGTGCGAGACGATCTCGGCGTTGTGCTTGGGTACGTTTTGAGCCTAATGCGCCAACATAAAAAGCGGGAGACTCTAAGGCCGTCATCAAAGCCATGTCATCGAGTTTAGGATCGTGACTGAGCGTAATGACGGCGCTGCGGTGATCTTTGATATGTGCTAACACTGCATCATCGGGCATTTGAGTGTCCACTAGACAATTGCTCTGTGTCCAACTCTCGACATAATGCTCTCGCGGATCGCAGATGATCACTTGGTAATTTAAGCTGTTAGCAAATTGTGTAAGGTAGGCGGCGATGTGTCCGGCACCAATGAGTAACAATTGCCAACTGGGCCCATACACTTGCCGTAATTGTTGTCCATCCCACATCAGAGGCGCTTCTTGTTCCGGCATAAACCAAGTGACTGATGCGCTGTTTAATGTGAATTGACGACCGATCCGTTGTCGTTGTTGTAAAGCGTTAAGGACAGGTTGCAGTTGTGCAGCATTATGAATAGGTTCTTGCAGCAGTTCTAGCGTGCCGCCGCAGGGCAAGCCGAAGCGTTCGGCGTCTTCTTTTTGCACGCCGTATTTAAGCGTGGAGGGATGTTGAAAATTTTGATTTAAGACTTGTTCGCGTAAATCTTCTTCTACGCAGCCGCCAGAGACGGAACCAACCAGTCTGCCATCCGAGCGAATGGCGAGTAATGCGCCAACCGGACGCGGAGCGGCTCCCCAAGTGCCCAACACGGTGAACAAATGTAGGGAATAGCCTGCTTTAAGCCAATCATCGCAGGTTTGAAAGACTTCAAGTTCGGTGTGTTGCATGATCTTGGTGCAGTGCGATCAGGATTAATCGACACGATAATTGGGGGCTTCTTTAGTGATTTGCACATCATGCACATGGCTTTCGCGCACACCTGCATTGGTAATGCGTACAAACTCAGCCGTGGTGCGTAAGGTGTCGAGATCAGCACTGCCGGTATAGCCCATGCTGGAACGCAAACCGCCCAAGAGTTGATGAATCACGCCGAGCACTGAACCTTTATAAGGCACGCGGCCTTCAATGCCTTCTGGCACCATTTTTTCCACATCGTTGGTGTCTTGGAAATAACGATCTTTAGACCCTTGTTTTTGCCCCATCGCACCCAGCGAACCCATGCCACGGTAAGACTTGTACGAGCGCCCTTGATATAACTCCACTTCTCCAGGCGCTTCTTCTGTGCCCGCAAACAAACCGCCAATCATGATCGAATAAGCGCCTGCGGCAATGGCTTTGGAAATGTCGCCAGAATAGCGAATGCCGCCATCAGCAATCAGCGGAATGCCCGTGCCTTTGAGGGCTTCGGCAATATTAGTCACGGCGGTGATTTGCGGTACGCCGACTCCTGCCACAATCCGAGTGGTACAAATAGAACCAGGACCGATGCCGACTTTCACCGCATCCGCACCCGCTTCGACTAGCGCTGTCGCAGCAGAACCTGTGGCGATATTGCCGCCAATCACTTGCACATCAGGATGTGCTCGCTTGGTGCGGCGCACCGCATCCAACACACCTTGAGAATGACCGTGTGCGGTATCCACCACCAACACGTCTACCCCAGCATTCACTAAAGCCTCGACACGTTCTTCAGTGTCGGCTCCGGTGCCCACAGCAGCGCCCGCTCGCAAACGGCCTAGATCATCTTTACAAGCCAGTGGTTTATCCGTAGCTTTTTGAATATCTTTGACGGTAATTAAACCGCGTAACTGAAAATCATCATTAATCACCAAGATTTTTTCAATCCGGTATTGATGCAGCAAATGTAAGATTTCTTCGCGTTCTGCGCCCTCTTTCACCGTGACCAATTTATCTTTAGGGGTCATTACCGCAGACACAGGATGCGCCAAATGGGTTTCAAATCGCAGATCACGATTCGTCACGATGCCGACTAAATTGCCGCCTTTATCGACCACAGGCACACCAGAAATGCCTTGCGCACGGGTGAGTTCCAGTACGGCTTGAATGGTGGTTTCAGGCGTAACGGTGAAAGGATCGTTAATAATGCCGCTTTCAAATTTTTTGACTTTAAACACCTGACGGGCTTGCTCTTCAATACTCATGTTTTTATGAATAATGCCAATGCCACCTTCTTGTGCCAGAGTGATGGCTAAACTAGCTTCTGTCACCGTATCCATCGCCGCAGAAATCAGCGGAATATTCAGGCAAATATCACGAGTGAGGCGGGTTTTGAGTTGAGCTTGATGAGGCAGGACATTGGAATAGGCAGGGAGAAGTAAAACATCGTCAAAAGTGAGGGCATCTTGAACAATACGCATAAGTGGCAATTCCTGAAAACTGAAGTTGACAGGGCGCGAAGCCGCAAGCGAGAATGCGCCCTGCATTTGAAATAAGGCTGGGGCTTAAAGCCAGTCATGGTGCGGGTTTTAGCCACTGTCGATGATACAGCCGTTGCCAGCAATAAAACCGATAAATTTTACACAAAAGGCTTTTTGAAAGCCAGCTCAATTTTTCTATCACATCAGGAGGATGTTTTATGCAAAAAACACTCATGGCTTTACCTCTTATCGGCGGCCTATGTCTAGGAGCCGCTATTCCCGCTGGGGCTGATATGCCTAAAAACGTACAAAACGCCATTGCCAGTGCAGAAATCGCACGCCAGCAAGCCAATACCGCCAAATATGAATGGCGCGATACGGCTAAACTCTTATCACAAGCCAAAGCGGCGGCGGATAAAGGCGATGAATCCCGTGCCTTAGCACTGGCTCAACACGCGCAATTGCAATCAGAAATGGCCATCGCTCAAGCTGCACGCGAAACCACCGCAGGGCCTCGATTCTAATGAAACTATCCCCTCTCATTATCAGCCTGTGTCTGTGCTGGCCGTTATTATCTCAAGCCGAATTAGTCAGCGATAACGATCCCGTCGTGATTTACCGCGTGGCGGATGAATTTGAAATGATTAAAGAAAATGTTGAAATGGCCATCGTCAATCGTGGCATGTTAGTGAGCGGTACGCTGCATGTCAGTGAAATGCTCAATCGCACCGGCAAAGACTTAGGCTTTCCTGAACCCATCTACAGCCAAGCAGAATCCGTTGAATTTTGTAGCGCTTTAATGTCTCACCGCATGACTCAAGCCCATCCAGCTAACTTAACGGTATGCCCATTTACCATTTCCGTGTATATCAAACAGGCAGAACCTGAACACGTTTATGTCGCCTTTCGTAAACAAGTCTTAGCGGGTGATGCAGAGACCGTCACTTCAGCTATTCATGAAATGCTGCATGGCATTGTCAAAGAAGCCATTGACGAATAAATTTTTAAAGACCGGAAGAAGTGACAGCCATGATCATCAACTTAAGAAACAAGACTACTTTATCACCAAGCTTGTTTTAACGGTTTATTGATTCGTGAACACTGTATTCACCACGGAGGCACGGAGAAGGCACGGAGTACATAGAGAACAGTCATTGATAAAATAACTCCGTGCTCTCCGTGCTCTCCGTGCCTCCGTGCCTCCGTGGTTCATCTGTCAATAAAAATGTTGTTGATGTAGTCACTACCAAGGGCGGGGTTCTATCAAACGTCGCTGACTACGCTCCCAGGCTTTTCTTTCTTCTAACAAAAACTGTTGATTCATTAAAGCACCCGGTTCGCCTTCTACTTGATGCAACCATTGTTCAACCAGTTGCTCAGGAATCTCTTGTAAAGCTTGCTCTCCCTGTCCAGGCGCATCGCCTTCTGGTGTATCTTCATCATCATTAGCCTCACCTAATTGATCAAAAGTATCTACCGCTGTGCTATCACCAGTATCAGGCGGCACAGACTGAGGCTCACCCGCCTCACCTTTACCACCTTGAACCTTCATTTCTCCGGCTAATTCTTCTCGACTCCCCAGCTTTAATTTTTCAGGTTTTTGACCTGGCATATCTTCTGTCTCATCAAGTGCTTGCCGTCCTTTATTGTCCTCACCGCCTTCTTCACTCTTGCCGTCTTTTTTCTCTGCTTGAGAACGTTGCCCTTGTTCCGATGACTCATCTTGTTTTTGATCATCTTTTCCCTGTTCAGATTCATTCTCTACTTTTTGCGCATCAGCAGACAATTCTTTTTCACCTTCGTCGCCTTTTTGCTCGGCAGTGTCTTTCGTCTCTGATTCGCCTTGTTGTTCACCGCTGGCTTCTTTGTCCTGATTACCTTGAGCATTTTCTTCTGACTGTTGTCCAGAGCCAGAACCCTCTTGTTCTTTTTGTTCCTCACCTGCTTGTTGACCAGATTCTTTCCCATCGCCTTGTTGTTCTTGCTCTGACTCCTCGCCCTCTCCTTGTTGTTCCTGTTTTGATGACTCCCCCTCATTTTGTTCTTCTGACTCTTCGCCTTCCCCCTGCTCCTCCTGCTCGGCTTCATCACCGCTTTTTTCTTGTTCGTCTTCTGATTCCTGGCTATCTTCCCCCTCTTTTTGCTGCTCATCTTTTTGTTCTTGTTTTTCATCCTGTTGTTTTTGCGCATCATCTTCTTCTGATGAGTCTTCTTGTTCTTCGGGAGGCGGTTCTTGCATGGGGTCTTGCGGCATTTGTAACATCAAACGTGCTTTAGCCAATTCAAGATTATGTTTTGCATCTTGATGTTCAGGCTGTTGTTTTAATGCTTTTTCATAAGCCTGCACCGCTTCTGCAAAACGTTCTAGGCGATAATAACTATTGCCTAAATTGTATTGAGCATCTACAGCTACATCCTCTCGCTGTACACGTTGAAAAGCATTCGCTGCTTCTTGATAATCACCTTCGCGGTAATATGCCACACCTTGACGATAATCATCCTCAAATTGCTCTGCGGCAGAGACATAATCACCTTTCATAAAAAGCTGCGCCGCTTCTTGCTCTTGATTGGAAAATAAACTCGCTTGTGCCACCGATAACAACATTGAACTACCCATCAACATGAACAACAGTCTTATGCTAAAAAACCTTAAAAACATGACTTTATTCCTTTCTAAACTTCAGGCACGCTGTCTACTTTTTCTCCGGCTTTAACAAAGCCTTGCCCCAGCGTGATCAATTGAACTTCTTCAGGCAAACCCGCCACCCAAGTACCTTGGGTTTCAGTGCGCAGAATCTCGACAATATGAAACTCCACCCGATTATCCGCATCGACCGTTTTAACCCCTAATTCCCCTGCATCACTCAGTGCAAGACTGGCGGGAGAAATGAAATGTCCTTTAAGCGTTTCCACTGGAATACGCACAGTCGCACTACTTCCCGCAGCGCGATAATCTTGATGAGGTATTTGAACTTCTACGCGGAAAGTGTGCATATCAGTATCCCCCACGGCTGAAATGTAACTGATATGACCTTGCAAGCGATCACCGTTTAATAACTGTGCTTCTGCACTTTGTCCTACATGCAACTGATGAATATGTTGTTGTGGCATTTGTACAGATACCTTTAGCACCGCATCATCCACTAATACCGCCACCACATCACCACGCTGTACAAAATCTCCTTGTTCTACTAAACGTTCATTTAGAATGCCCGCAAAAGGTGCGCGAATTTGCGTATGTTTAATATCCTGTTGAATGAGTGCAATAGCCGTCTTTGCTGAAGCCAAGTCAGTTTGTGCCACAATCAAGTTGTTTTCAGCTTGCAAACCCTGTTTCTTTAAGCGTTGTAATGAGGCCAGTTCTTTCTGGCGCTGGCGCAATAAAGCCCGCGCTTCAGTCAATTGGGCTTGGCGGATGTCCATGGCTATTTGCACGCACACCGCATTGGCTTCAACGCGCTGCCCTCTGTCCACTTTAATATCCACGATGACCCCTTCCGTTTCTGCTCGCATTTGCACACTACGCAAAGGCTCCAACTGACCTTGCGCAGTCACTTCACGAGTCACATTCTGCGCCTGTAAGGTTTTAGTTTGCACCTTAACCTGTAAAGCGCGAGTAGGTTGTTTAGCTGGAGAGGCAGTGGCATTAGGTGGTTCTTGTGCAGTGAGATGACCACTCAGCATCCAAGCCGCTAAACAAAGCGTGATGCCGATAGCCAGCCAGAAAGATGATTTCATAGTTAATAGACCTTAGAGCCTATACGAAAACGGGATAATCGGCTGCAAATCCGCCTTTTTGGTCAGGTTTTCCGCTTTTTTTCGTTAAATAGCCTGCTATTCGCCTTAAAAAAACCGAAAAACCTGCCTCAAAATAGCGCATTTTCGCTTCGATTCCCCATCTTCGTATAGGCTCTTAATGATACGTTGGTAGAAATAGTAATAAATGGGGGCATGAACATTATGTTTTAAGTTGTTCTTTCTTTCTTAAATTGTTATGAATGATTTGCACATATACCGAAGCATTCTCAGTGAGATGTCCTTTAGCGACTAAATTAGACACAATAATCACCAGCATGGCAGGTAATACAAAATGGGTATGGCCTGTGAGTTCTAAAACACAAATTAAAGCGGCTAATGGTGCTTGTAATGTTGCACTCATCATGGCAGTCATGCCTAATAAAATATACAAGCTGGTATTGGCAAGGGGCATATTAAAGAACTGCATACCTATAACAGACATAATGCCGCCTATACCGGCCCCTATCACTAAAGTAGGCGCTATGAGTCCAGCGGGTAAACCTAAACCTAAAACACAGGCCGTTAAAAAGAGCTTGCACACTGTAATCACAATTAACAGATGCAATGCAATGTCTCCCGCTAAGATAGCTTCAATAATGTTATAACCAATGCCCATCACTTCTGGCAGAAACGCACCGATGAGAGCAGTGATGAACCCTGCCAATAAGAAACGTAGCCACAGTTCATTATTGAAAATCACCAGATTATTAAAAAACAATAAGGACTTTATAAACAAGCGAGCCAGCAAGCCAATGCTGATACCCATCACAATTAGAAATAAAAACTCATGACTGGATAATGGCGCTTCTATATGTTCTGTATTAAACGTTGAGAATGGATCAAAGAATTGCTGGCTGATTAATGTAGCGATGACCGAGGCAATAATGATGGGCGTAATGGTACGAATTGAATGTACAGAAATAACCACTTCGAGTGCAAAGATAACTCCTGCCAAAGGCGTGTCAAATGCCGCACCAATAGCGGCAGCAACTCCCGCAGCCATGAGAATGTTTATATTCTCAGTCTCTAGTTTTAAACTTTCACCTAAAGCACTACCACTGGCTGCACCAATATGAATACAAGGCCCTTCGCGCCCCACAGAATGTCCCCCGACAATACATAAAATAGCGCCTATAAATTGATAAACTGTGTTTTGCCAAGGCAGATTAGTATTTCTATCTATTAAACGACGAATCACATGAGCGACACCGACTTCACGTTCCCACGGCATAAAACGATAAGCCAGTAGAATTAATAATAAAACGCTGATCATGGGAAGTAGAACGCGCAGTTCAATCGACATTTCAATATAGCTTTGAAAAGAATATAGGCTATGTACTTGAGCGATAATCCAGCGAAACAAGACGATACTCATTCCCGCTAGAACCCCCGTTAAAGCCCCCGCAATAGCGAGTTGAAACAACGGTTCTAAGCCTTCAATGGTACGCCGCGTTCTTTTCAACATATTAGGTACTCTATCCTCAGGTACTGGCATCAAACACCACGCTCACCTGCAAACCTTGTCCTTGTGGGTTGTCAGCTAACTGCAAAGAGGCTTGATGCAATTCGATCACGGCGGCGACTAGGCTTAAGCCCAAACCATTGCCGGGGGTGTTGCGGGCTTGCTCAACGCGGTAAAAGCGGCGCAAGACTTTATCTCGTTCTTCACTGGGAATACCAATACCGCTGTCGGTGATGCGCACACGCAGCTTGTGCTCTTCATGCACTAATTCAAATTGAATCATGCCGCTTTCGGGCGTGTACTTGATGGCGTTGTCCAATAGATTTAACAGTGCTTGAAATAAAAGGTCACGATCACCGCGCACTATGGCAGGAGATTCTAATTGTGACACAAAATGTTGATCCTTTTCTTCCGCCATCACTTCATACAGCTCTGCCGCATCACAGGCCAGAGCATATAAATCTACGTTTTCTTCACGCTGACCTTGACGACCGGATTCGATCCGCGCAATACGCAGGAGGGCGTTGAAAGTATTCAATAATTGATCAGCTTCACCAATGGCTTCAGCGATTTTAGCTTGCAGAGTTTCCCAGGTAGGCGGTTTATGTAGGAGTTGTTCTAAACGATTGCGCAGGCGTGTGAGCGGGGTTTTTAAATCATGAGCGATATTGTCAGACACATGCCGCACGGCTGACATCAGCTCTTCGATGCGGTCTAACATGCTGTTGAGATTGTCGGCTAACTGGTCAAATTCATCCTGAGTGCCGTTGGAGGGCATA
This sequence comes from Thiotrichales bacterium, assembly GCA_016744475.1. Lineage (GTDB taxonomy): Bacteria > Pseudomonadota > Gammaproteobacteria > Beggiatoales > Beggiatoaceae > BB31. Next base: position 29,198 of record JADGEH010000039.1, read on the forward strand.
CGCTGTGAAAGCTGCCCGCTCATGATGCTACGGCTGGTTTGATTGATGGTTTCGATACGCCGCACCAGGCTTGCACTCATTAAAATACCGCCGACCAAACCCATCCATAAAGTAAAGCCTAAACCCCATATTAAAGCGCGGCGAATCAGTTGGCGGGTTTTTTCTAACTCACGAATATCACGCCCCACCAATAAATATAAGGGACTGGATGGAAAGCGAAAAATCAGTCCTCGCGCATGGAGACGTTGAGGGTTTTCAGTCGTAGTCCAAAAGCCAAAATCCGCCCAATGATCACTATATTTATTAATGTTTTGAGGCCAGTGATTAAGATTACCCGCTAAACGACGTTCATTAGGCGTGATCAATAAATATAAAAAAGAGCCTTGTGGATTGGCTTTAATCCGCTCTTGAATCACAAGAGGTAATCGTAAAATATCATACGGTGCATGTTGTTCTATTAAACTGCGCATTTCTACCGCAATAGTTTCTTCTAATTGACGGCTCATATACCCCGCCGTTGCCCAGTATAAAAACACCAATAGCAATAAAGTAGAACCTGCAAACAAAGCCATGTACATCCAAGCTAAACGGAAAGTGGACGTGCGAAACAAACGGCGAAATGTAGGAAATGGATTCATCATAGGCATAGAGAGAATGGCTTCGTAGTCATGTAAAGTGAATCAAGCTTCGCTAGTGGGCATTTTCCGGCTACATACAGTGACGAATTAAGGCTTACGGGAAGAATAACCCTCAAACGCTGTCTGTGCTGGAATCAACTATTTTGAGAGCAAGACAAGTGGTTTAATGGTGGTTTAAACTATCCGGTCTGACACTCCCACTGACCGCTTTATGCGGTGTGAATGTGGACAAATAACCTGTCACTGGGTTTCGTGTCACTTTGCCCGGCTTTAACTTTGAATAGGTCAATATATGTCTAGCTCACCCTTTCCCCAGTTTCAATACAATAGTTTATATCGTTACCAACTGTCTCACCAGGCTCCTTTTATTGTGATTGCCATGTTTACGAGCCATCACGCAAAGTATCTCCAATATGCAGATAGGTTTGCTGATTCCTGTGAAAAGTTTAAATTGGAATATATCATTTATGATATTGAAGGCATACATACTTCCATTAGTCTCAGTGGAACTGATGATCCAAATCATACTAAAGCCAGCTTGATTAATTTTGTAATAGACAGTTATGCTAAACCCGTATTGTATGTTGATATTGATTGTTACTTTGAAGCCTTTCCTGACATCATTCTTCAATGTATTCATAGGCAAGTTGATTTTGCTATCTATAACTGGTTATCCGATCCCATCACTGATGCTTACATACCAGTGACTGTCAAAGTGCCTCAAGAGGATACAATGATTGAAGTTAAAGATCAGTATTATAAATATTCTCATGCTGTTAATTACTACAGCGACCAGCAGCTTTTATGTAGTGGTTGTACTAAATATTTTAATACCAGTAATGCAAGTTTGTATTTATTGAAATGCTGGCAAGAAACGATGATTCAGTTTCCTATAAGTGTTGATGATCAGTCTTTAGATTATGCTTTCAATAATAAAATTCTTGATAAAGTGCCTATACAAACCTATTGGTTGCCAAAATCTTATGCACGTTACCCTTGGTGGATATACGAAAAACCCGTGATTAATCATCCTGATACACCTATATCCAGAGAGGATTATCTCCCTCACCAGGGGGCTAATGGGAAAAAATCGGTGTATTTTGAACGACTAGAAACACCTGCTCATGAACCTGTATTTCCTTATAATGCTTTAATCAATGTACAGAATAAAACCTTGTACTTGATTGATTCAACGGGTACACGAGTAGAAAAAGAAGAACAATTTTTTCAAGATATATGGATTTAAAATCTCTGGACTATAGCAAAATTATATCAGTTATTAAGACTGTCAGTCCTTCAAGGACTGGCAGTCTTGGGTTTGGCTCTATCGCAAGCCTATAAATGATGTACTTTAGCTATAGCAGTATCAGAAAGCACTCCAAACCAGGAGAGAGAAAGGGGAGGCCATCCTTGTTGTGGAGCAAGATGATGGTAGGGTTAAATGAAATGCCCGGTAGCATCCACATGACTGTCCACTTTTTTGAAAAAACAGCGTGTTTTCTACCCAAAGTGAAACACGCTGCCTAAACATATTTTTAAGGCACCCGCCGCACTTCACAGCCGAGTTGCATCAATTTTTCTTCCATGCATTCATAACCGCGATCCAGATGGTAAATACGATCCACTAGGGTGTCGCCTTTAGCTACTAAAGCCGCCAGCACTAAGCTTGCAGAGGCGCGTAAATCAGTAGCCATCACGGGTGCGCCAAATAATTGCTCAACGCCTGTGCAGATGGCGGTGTTGCCTTCCAGACGAATGTCTGCACCTAAGCGTTGTAGCTCTTGGATGTGCATGAAGCGGTTTTCAAACACGGTTTCTGTCACGGTGCCTGTGCCTTGAGCAACGGCATTGAGTGCGCAAAATTGTGCTTGCATGTCAGTCGGAAAAGCCGGATGCGGGGCGGTGTAGATGTCCACGGCAGTAGGTCGGCGGCCTGCCATGTTGAGTTCGATCCAATCGGCTCCGATTTGAATCTGTGCGCCCGTTTCGCGCAATTTAGCCAGCACCGCATCCAAGGACGCGGGGTCGGCTTGTTTGACCCGCACTTGTCCGCCCGTCATGGCGGCGGCGACGAGATAAGTGCCGGTTTCAATGCGATCCGGCAATACCACGTATTCCGTGCCGTGCAAGTGTTCAACGCCTTGAATCTCAATGGTATCCGTGCCTGCGCCTTGGATTTTAGCGCCCATGCTGTTGAGGCAATGGGCTAAATCCACTACTTCGGGTTCTTTAGCGGCATTTTCTAAGACCGTGGTGCCTTCGGCTAAAGCCGCTGCCATCATGAGATTTTCAGTGCCCGTAACAGTGACTAAATCCAAATATAAAACAGTGCCTTGCAGTCGTTTTGCGCGGGCATGGATATAACCATTTTCAACGTTGATCTCAGCGCCCATTTGCCGTAAACCCTGGATGTGCAAATTCACCGGACGTGAGCCAATCGCACAACCGCCGGGTAAAGACACGTCGGCGTGTCCAAAACGCGCCAATAAGGGGCCGAGCACCAGCACCGAGGCTCGCATGGTTTTGACCAAATCATAAGGCGCGGAATACGAATGAATACTACTGGTATCGACTTGGACATTAAGTCGGTCGTCAATGGTGACCTCAACACCCATGTGCCCTAATAATCCCACCATCGTGGTGACATCGCGCAAATGCGGCACATTTTTAATTAGAGTAGGGGTTTCGGTAAGTAGTGTGGAGGCTAAAATCGGCAGGGCTGCGTTTTTGGAACCTGAAATGCGGACCTCTCCTTGCAAAGGGGAGCCACCTGTAATGAGCAATTTATCCATTGAATTCGCTTTTGACCTTATGCAAGGTGTGTGAAATGGAGGAAAACTTCTGCTTAGCCTTTATATTGGTCAGGCGTGTAAGTTTGGATGGATAGCGCATGAATTTCAGATTCCATGCGATTACCCAGTGTGCCATAGACCATTTGATGCTGTTTGACGGCAGTTTTCCCAGCAAAATCAGGGTGAATCACAGTGGCTTCAAAGTGCGAACCATCATCGCCTTTAACGATAGCTTGTGCGCCGGGTAATCCTTGTTCGATGAGGGCTTGAAGTTCTTCAGAATTCATGGGGTGTCCTTGAGGTGATAAAGCATAAAAAGCGATGTAACAGCGCGTTATTGTAAGGCTTGCGCCACTTGCAGACCATTTTCTCGTTCTTTGGCAAAATGTTCGCGCATGGCTTCGACATCAAAACTTAAAAAAGTGCCGCCGAGTTCAAAATGATGCACAAAAACGCGACCTACAGCATAGGTTAAAGCGCCCGCACTGAGAGACATACTCACCCACCCGACTAACGGAATGAAGCGCCCCAAAGAGCTTGACAGCGCATAACTCATAAAACCGCTGTTGCTGCCACCCATCAACGCCGCAATGATAGCTTTGGCTTTTTGCTCAGAAAAGGGTTGTTGATAATGTGTGCTTAAGCGATGCAGCATTTTGACTTGCAAGCCCGTGATGATAGCGACATCGACCAATGGCAAGGGGATTAAACCTAAAGCCATGCTCCACCACATATGATCGCGCACGATTTTTTCAGCGGCAGGCGCCTGTTCAGAAGGCGTTGCCAGCGCTACAGCCGTAGGGTTCTGTAGCGTGCTGGCGTTATCTGATGTATCGCTCACCGATTCAGCTACTACGCTGGATTCGCTTTGAGCGCTGGTATCAGTCTGAGCAGAAGTGTCAGCCGTGTTAGGGGTTTCGTATAAGCGGCGACGACGACGCACGGGACGCGCCGAAGGCGTATTTTTTTCTGTATCCATGTAAATTCCTCATGGTGGAATGGGTAGGAGTGGCGTAGCAATGCGATGTTTAGAGCCTATACGAAAACGGGATAATCGGCTGCAAATCCGCCTTTTTGGTCAGGTTTTCCGCTTTTTATCAACACACGCCCGCTATTCGCCTTAAAAAACCGAAAAACCTGCCTCAAAATGGCGCATTTTCGCTTCGATTCCCCATCTTCGTATAGGCTCTTAGGCTACAGATGAAGGTTAATGGGCGGCGCACTAGAGACCATCACGCCCCATGCCAAACCATTTGACAATATGATACTTCACTGTTGCAAAACAGCGGTTTATTTTTTGTGAGCCAGCAAGGCTGTGTTGATATTTGAGGCTGATTGAAGTTTACCCTCGTTCCTATGGTCTCCGTCACTGCCATTCAGTGAAGCCCCAAACGTCCCTGGAATATGAGAGAAAAAACCAAGCCCTGAAAGGGCAAAATATCATGTTATGTTGCCCTTTCAGGGCTAGATATTCGCTCTATCCATCACCCAGGGCGATGCCCTGGGCTGTATCAATCACGCAGTTGCCGACATTCCGCACCCTGATGATTGAAATTTAGAATCAAGCGGAAAACATTATGGGGGTTTCATTGAAATTCAAAAATCAAGTGAACAATTAAGGGTTTTAGTCGATATTGATTTTTATTTTCTATAGCTAAAATACATCATTTGTGGGGCTTAAACTCTGCCAAACTCAAGACTACCAGTCCTTCAAGGGCTGGTAGTCTTACAACTCATGTACTTTGGCTATATTAGTCAATCAACTTTACTGATGACTGCTTCATTTGTTTTGACGAAAAATCAATGAGTTACAATTAATGGAAAAAATCAAAATTAGGGTGCGGAATGTCGGCTAAGAAGTTGGTTTGGGGTTGGTTATTTTAATTGGTTTTATCCTCGGCAAAAATAAGCCCAAGTGAATAAACGTTTTGCTAAGATGACAAATGGTGTTGCATTCTTTATTCGCTGCTTTAGTTTCTTTTCAATCACTTAATTTGACATTTAATCAAGGGGAATTAACGTGTTGCCCACAATCCACAATCCACAATCCACACACCACCAAGCCTAAACCTTGGGCGCAGTATTTTGTCACTCGCTTAACGGCGGTGCTTTTACTGTCCTTACCGTTTCATCTGGCGCAAGCGGCTGATACAGTCTATGCGGAAACCCGTGGCGGCTTATCCATGTCCAGCGATGGCGGGGCGAATTTTATCAATAAAACCACCGCAGACGGCTTGGGGGATAATTCCGTGAACGATGTCGCGGTTAGTAGTAGCCACGTCTATGCGGCAACTGATGGTGGCTTATCCATTTCCAGCGACGGCGGGACGAGTTTTAGCAATAAAACCACCGCCAACGGCTTGGGGCATAATATCGTGTACTATGTCGCGGTCAGTGGTAGCACCCTCTATGCGGCAACCCCTGGCGGCTTATCTATTTCCAGCGACGGCGGGACGAGTTTTAGCAATAAAACCACCACAAACGGCTTGGGGAGTAATTTCGTGACCAGTGTTGTGGTCAATGGTAGCAACGTCTATGCGACAACCCCTAGCGGCTTATCCATTTCCAATGACGGCGGAGCGAGTTTTACCAATAAAACCACCTCAAACGGCTTGGGGGATAATACTGTGTACATTGTCGCGGTTAGTGATAGCCACCTCTATGCGGCAACCCTTGGCGGCTTATCCATTTCCACCGACGGCGGGGCGAGTTTTAGCAATAAAACCACCGCCAACGGCTTGGGGAGTAATACCGTGTGGGGTGTCGCGGTCAATGGTAGCACCCTCTATGCGGCAACCGATGGCGGCTTATCCATTTCCAGCGACGGCGGGACGAGTTTTAGCAATAAAACCACCGCAAACGGCTTGGGGGATAATATCGTGTGGGATGTCGCGGTCAGTGGTAGCCACCTCTATGCGGCAACCCCTGGCGGTTTATCCATTTCCAGCGACGGCGGGGCGAATTTTATCAATAAAACCACCGCAGACGGCTTGAGGGATAATGTCGTGCGCGGTGTCGCGGTTGTGGCAGGTGTGACTCCACCACCGCCTCCCCCGCCCGTCTCCGCTTCCCTCTTAGACTTTAACTCATCCGCTGAGGTGTTTAGCAAAGACATCAGCGTGACGGAATAAGTTTTATTCGTCCCCCCAAAAAAACCTGATGGCTCTCGCCGAGCTATCAGGCTATCAGGTTTTTTTATGCCGCAACCGCCTTTATTCTACATCCTCACCAACTCCACCGTTTTGTCGCCCAATTGCAGCGTGTCCCAACGCAAACCCTGTTCCCACGTTTTGTTCGGGCGGGTTTCAAACAGTATCAACCCGCCGATAGTCATGCCTAATTTGTTCCTCGTTCCCACGGTCTCCGTCACTGCCATTAAGTTAAGCCCAGTAGCATTGCAAGCCATTGATTTTATTTCCCCGTCTCGCAGGAGGGGGCGAGGGGGGGTGATGGAGAGCCTCTTTCCTTCGATTTTTTGTCAAGGAATGAATGCCTTTGCTCACCACCCCTCAATCTCCTCCTTCAAGGAGGGGAGGTTAAGCCCTTAAACTTCAAGTCTTTTTTCTTAACTTAATGGCAGTGACGATCTCCGTGGGAATGCCTGTAGAGACGCTTTGCGTCTCGTGCCGCAGGAGCGACACACACTGCATTCCCACGCAAAGAGGCTGTAAAAGAACCTCATTTTTGGGATTTTCGACAACGTAAAATCAATAGCTTACGGGTGAAAAATCACCCGTTTCGGGAGTTCTTTTACAGCCTCAAAGCGTGGGAACGAGAGACAGTTTGCACCGCGTGTTTTTTGCGGCGCGAATGCGGAGGAGTAACATGTTGCCTGGTGTTGTGTGTGCACTGATGTGTACTGACCGCAACACAGTCAAGACGGCATTCCCATGTGACACATCATTGCCATTCAGTGAAGCCTTTTTAGAGCCTATACGAAGATGGGGAATCGAAGCGAAAATTCGCCATTTTGAGGCAGGTTTTTTGGTTTTTTAAGGCGAATAGCCCGCGTGTAACGAAAAAAAACGGAAAATCGGGCCAAAAGGGCGGGTTTGCAGCCGATTATCCCATTTTCGTATAGGCTCTTAGCCCCAAAGGGGCGTGATTGATACAGCCCAGGGCATCGCCCTGGGGGATGAATATAACGAATATCTAGCCCTGAAAGGGCGGCATAACATGATATGCCACCCTTTCAGGGCTGAGTTTTTTCTCTCATATAGGCAACATGAATCATTTATACGACTCAAGCCATCCGCTTTAAGCCCTTAAAAGACAACGCAAACGGTGCAAGAGGCGCAAAAGAACACCCGCGTTTTCAAACGATGTTTACCTCGTTCCCATGCGCCGCATCATGGCTCTTCAGTGAAGCCCCAAAGGGGCATCATATTTATAGCCTAGGGTCACGCCCTAGGTTAAACGAATAGAAGAAGCTCAGCCCTGAAAGGGCGACATAAAATGCCATGCCACCTTGTTATTGCGCCCTTTCAGGGCTGGGTCGGTCTCATCGACCGAACCCAGGGCGTTGCCCTGGGCTATAGGGATGCCGCCCCGTTGGGGCTAAAAACCCTTTAACCCGTTCCCATGCGCCGAGGCTGTAAAAGAACTCCTAAAACGGGTGATTTTTCACCCGTAAGCTATTGATTTTACGTTGTCGAAAATCCCAAAAATGAGGTTCTTTTACAGCCTCGCCGCATGGGAACGAGTAAAACATCGTTTTGAAACGCTGGCGTTCTTTACGTCTCTAGCGTCTCTAGCGTCTCTAGCGTCTCTAGCGTCTCTAGCGTCTCTAGCTCCGTTTGCGTGGCCTTTTAAACTGGATTACTTGAGTCGTATCACTGAGATCATTTCCCTATATTCCAGGGGCGTTGCCCCTGGCTATATAGATGTCGCCCCTTTGGGGCTTCACTGAATGGCAGTGATGTGATACATGGGAACGAGAGAAAACTCACGCAAACGATGCAAACAACGCGAGAGGCGCAAACGCATTTTGTTTCCCCACACCACAAGGCTAATGATGTATTTTATGGGCTAGACGTGACGCAAAGGCTTCTTTGTGGCGCTGGAATATCAACATTCAGCGCAAAAAACTGCTTCTCAGGCACGAGCAAAGAGGCTGAAATGTTTCCTAATTTCAACGAGTGACTTATGAGCAAACGTATTCGTTATGGTGACTTTATCAGCACCGTTTCTGTGCAACAGCAACGCCTCAGCTATAACCAATTGACCCCGCAGCCGCAGTACGACGCACAGGGGCAAGAGGTGCCTTACCAACAGACTAAGCTCAAGCTGCATCCGCGTGAAATCGGGCGCATGGTGAAGCCTTATGTCGAAAGCCGACTCATGGAGCAGGTGAAAACCGTGTTGCCTTTGGTGCTGTATTTATTACTGTTTCAATGGCTGATCCTGCGCCAAGACATCATGACTCCCTGGCTGATTACAGCCGGGATTGCAGCCGTGTTGCTGGGTTTGATGTTATTTATTGAAGGGCTGCAACGCGGTTTGATGCCGTTTGGTGAGGAATTAGGCAGCACTTTGCCGCGTAAATTGCGCTTGCCCGGCGTGTTGTCCGTGGCGTTTTTATTAGGCATTGGCGTGACTTTAGCTGAGCCTGCGATTGGCGCGTTAAAAACTGCGGGCTCTTTGGTCTCGCAGGCCAAAGCACCTTTGTTGTACGCCTTGCTGAACCAATGGAGCGGCGTGCTGGTAGCGATTGTCGGTGTGGGAGTTGGTTTGGCAGCGGTGATCGCCACCTTGCGCTTTGTGCGAGGTTGGAATATGAAACCGCTGATTTATTTAACTGTCACGCCCGTGCTGGGTTTGAGTTTGTATATGCACACGGATCCGCTGCTGCGTGCGGTGCTGGGTTTGGCGTGGGATTCAGGCGCAGTCACCACAGGCCCTGTCACCGTGCCATTAGTCTTGGCCTTGGGCGTGGGCGTGGCGGCGGCGACCAGCAAGAAAAACGAGCCGTCGGGTTTTGGCATCGTCACGCTGGCTTCGATTTTCCCGATTTTGGGTGTGCTGCTGTTGGGCTTATTTGTGGCTTTTGTGCATCCAGACAGCTTGCAAGCGGTGTCAACGGTGAGCACTCACTATGCGCCAGAACCGAGCACCCGCGATCAATTTCAAGAGGCTATTGTCATGGGCTTGCGTGCCATTGTGCCGCTGATTATTTTCTTATTTATCGTCATGAAATTAGTCCTACACCGTGATTTGCCGAATCCTAAAGTCTTGACGTATGGGCTGATTGTCGCCGTGTTGGGGATGATTATTTTCAATATCGGGCTGACCTTTGGCTTGTCTGAATTAGGCGGGCAAACCGGATCATCCATTCCTAAAGTGCTGCAAAACGGGAGTGTAGGTGGTTATTTATTGATCTTGGTCTTTGCTTGGTTGTTGGGCTTTGGTGCCACGCTGGCAGAACCGGCGCTTCACGCGATGGGGATGACGGTCGAAAACCTGACCCAAGGCGCGTTTAAACGCTACGGTTTGATTTACGCCGTGTCTTTTGGCGTAGCGTTTGGGATTATGCTCGGCGTGATGAAGCTATTATTCCATTTACCGCTGATTTATTTCATCCTGCCCGGTTACGCTGTGGCTTTAACCCTGACCTTTTTCGCCCACGAAGAATACGTCAATATCGCCTGGGACAGCGCAGGCGTGACCACAGGGCCCGTCACCGTGCCTTTAGTCCTCGCTTTAGGCTTAGGTCTGGGCGGCGAAGTCGGCGCTTTAGATGGCTTTGGCATTTTAGCCCTGGCCTCTATCGGACCGATTATCAGCGTGCTCAGTGTCGGTTTATGGATTAGCTGGCAAGTCCGTCGCAGTCATGATAAGCATGAGCAAGAAGTCGCCATGCACCAAGAACACACTCAAGGAGCTTGAATATGAGCCGCGAAATTGTAGTGCTGACCGATGTCAAACTCATCACCTGTATTGTCCAACGCGGAGAAGCCGATAAAGTCGTGAAAGCCGCGCAAGCCGCAGGCGCACAAGGCGCGACGATTTACTATGCACGCGGGATCGGCATCCAAGACCGTTTAGGGGTCTTGGGCATCACCGTCAATGCCGAAAAAGAAGTGGTGAAAATGATCGTCTCCAGCGACCAAGCCGACCGCATTTTTGAGCGCGTGTACTTAGAAGCCGGATTAGACATTCCAGGACATGGTTTCATGCACATGACCACGCTGGAAAAAGCCGCCACCTATGTGCCGCATGACGTGGTGGAAAAACTCAGCCAAGCCGCCGAGGAGTCGTGAGATGTCGCATGATTATCGAGAGCACCGCATGATTACTTGCGTGGTCAATACAGACATAGATGCCCAAGGCATTACGCAGCGTTTGAAATCTGAAAAGCAGATACTCACCGCTGGGGTTTATCATGCACGCGGCGTAGGCGGCAGTGCTCATTTTCGCTCCAACATGGCGGGCGGGCAGGAAAAAAACGTGATTATTGCCGTGGTACCGCTAGATCGGGCGGATGAAATTTTTGCTTATTTATATGAAGAAGGCGAGATATACAAACCGCATCACGGCATGATGTATATGGAACGCATCGACTGCACAACGGCGCTTAATTTGCCCGAAGATTTGCCGGATTTAGATGAGATGGTTCAGGGGTAGTTGAGCTATATCAGTTGTAATTAAAGCCTTAAAGTCAACGCAAACGGCGCAAGAGGCACAAAAGAACGCCAGCGTTTCCAAATGATGTTTAACTCGTTCCCATGCGCCGCATCACTGCCATTAAGTGCGCAGGATGGGCAAAGCGCAACGTGCCCATCATTGTTTTACCCGCATGAGGGATGATGGGCACGCTCTGCTTTGCCCATCCTACATACTGCCATTAAGTTAAAACAAGGCTTTGAATTCAACGTGTCAGCCTCCCCTCCTCCAAGGAGGGGATTGAGGGGTGGTGATGAAAGGTCTTTATTCCTTA
>JADGEH010000169.1 GCA_016744475.1 Thiotrichales bacterium
ATTCAGAAGTTACAATAACAAACTTGTCTGAATAAAAATTAATTTCCTCAGCATAAAAAATTCTTTTTTGAATTTTCAAAATAGAATTTAATGCAAAATTATAACAATAAAAGGCTGCTTTGTTATCTGGGTTTTCTCGTTGTCTCAAGTGTCTATGAATATGAAAAGTACCTGCTGCTGTAAGAGTTATTTCAGGAGAAAATAATTTAAATTCTTTATATTCATTCAGAGAAATACCATGAGATATGACATCAATATCATTTTGTAGCTCTTGAAATACGTTTTCTAAACCTTCGCATAAGCTGTTCAAATTATTTGATATTTCGTTAATTTCTTTGAGTGAGTTAAAGTTTGTTTTTCTATAATTTTTTGCAAATTTATACTTTTTTGAGTCTCCAGAATATCGTGTAAGTAATAAATATAATGCTTTTGCAGAGCACTCAATAGATTTATAATAATCATCTGATTCTAAAAAACTCTCTGCTTTGAGAAACCAATTTTTTGTGCGCTGGTGATGAACTAAATGAGCCAATGAAATTGTGTCAAAACTCACACCAAGAAAAATTACGGCCGCACCAGAAAAAAAGCTCTCTAAATCAGATTGAAACTTCTCAACATCTTTTCTATTTGGAATAAGACCATAATGCTTAAAATTTACTCTAGCTTTATTTAACTGAAGAAGTGCAGCCCTATGGGTTATCTTGGAAAGATTTTTTTCCAATTCATCAAGCAAAAAATTGAATGTGGAGTTATCTTTTATTGTTAAGCCGTTGTGTTCAATAGCAATCCGCAAAAATAACTCGACTGAATCCTGAAAAGCTAATACAGCTAAACCATCAGAATAATGGGTCTGCCGCTCCATAACCTCTTTGCCGTTAATAAAGATATATTTCGCGCAAATCAATTTATCTAATAAATTTTGGTTCATCATGATTTTTTGTTAAGTCCAGGCCACTCTCCACCTTTATTGCATTCTTCCAATAAATCAGCAAGTCCAATTAAAAACTTTCCTTTGTATGGCTGGGATTGGTTTTTTCCCCATTGCCTCAAGATGGATAAGATATCAGCCAAATAATTCTGATAACTTCCAGAAGAACCGTAGAACTGCCTATAAAATTGAAGGGAAGCAAAAACTTGTTGTGCAATTTCATATTCATTATTTTTGTGATTGTAAAACTGAACACTTAAGCTGTCATATTTTTTTTGTAAATTTTCAAGCTGTTCTTTCAAAATTAAGGCTTCACCTTTTTCTCTGATCATAAACCTTCTCCTGCATAGCTTTATAAAATTTTCTCCGCCCTAAAGCAGGGAAATTTTAAACTAGAAATGTCGCATTCACGCCATGCTGTTCCCTTCGACAAGCTCAGGGAACGGCATAGCATGAATGCAATATTGTAAAACTAAAACTCCTTAACCTGCGCAATCAACTCACTAGCCATCTTCTGTCCATCACCAAAGAGCATTCTGGTGTTGTCCATAAAGAACAGTAAGTTTTCCACACCTGAGAAACCTGCACCTTTGCCGCGTTTGACGACAATGACATTTTTGGCTTTGTCGGCATCGAGGATCGGCATTCCGTAGATGGGGCTGTCGGGGTTGCTGCGGGCGACGGGGTTGACGACATCATTCGCACCGATGATTAAGGCAACGTCGGCTTGTGGAAATTCGGCGTTGATTTCGTCGAGGTCGTAGATGATGTCGTAGGGTACGCCTGCTTCGGCGAGGAGGACGTTCATGTGCCCCGGCATCCGTCCCGCAACGGGGTGGATGGCGAATTTCACGTCTACGCCGCGTTCTTGTAGCAGTTTGGTCAGTTCCCAGACTTTATGCTGGGCTTGCGCGACCGCCATGCCGTAGCCGGGGACGATGATCACGCGCTCGGCGTAGGCCATCATGACGGCGACATCGGGGGCTTCGATGGCTTTCATGCTGCCTTCTACTTCTTCTTCTGCACCGCTGCTGGCTTTGCTGCCAAAGCCGCTGAATAGCACGTTGGCGAGTGAGCGATTCATGGCTTTAGCCATGAGTTGGGTGAGCAATGTGCCTGCGGAACCGACCACGGTGCCTGCGATGATCATGGCGGCGTTGCCGAGGACGAAGCCTTCAAAGGCGACGGCAAGGCCCGTCAAGGCGTTGTAGAGGGAGATGACAACGGGCATGTCGGCACCACCGATGGGCAGGGTCATGAGGATGCCGAAGACAAAGGCGAGCACGAAGAAGATGGCGAGCAGCATTAAGCTGGTGTCTGAGCCTTGGAAGATGGTGACAACACCGAGTATCAACACGGCGGCGAGGATGCCGAGGTTGAGAAACTGTTGTCCATTGAAGTTCCAGGATTTGCGAATCAAGCCTTGTAGTTTGGCAAAGGCGATGATGGAACCGGATAAGGAGATGGTGCCGATAATCGCACCTAAGACGGCTAAAGTCAGCGCGGTCGTGCCCATGTTGATGTCGCTGTGTGAGCTGAGTTTGACCAATTCGACGGCGGCAATTGCGGCGGCTGCACCGCCACCCATGCCGTTGTAGAGGGCGATCATTTGCGGCATGTCGGTCATGGCGACCTTTTTCGCGGAAACGTAGGCGATAAAGGAGCCGACCATGATGGCGACGATCATTAAGCCGATGTTGTGCAAAGCTGGCGTGGCGAAGGTGACGAGGGTGGCGACCAACATCCCTACACCCGCCCAGACGATACCGCTACGGGCATTGGCAGGAGAACTCATGCGTTTTAGCCCCAGAATAAACAGGGCGGCGGCGAGAAAGTAACTTGTGTTAATCAGTAAATCCATTGATTTTATCCTTTGCTACTTTTGAACATTTCGAGCATCCGTTCGGTGACGACGTAGCCGCCGACGGCGTTGCCTGCGGCGAGTGCGACACCGATGAAGCCGATGGTGAGTTCGAGCGTGCCTTCGGCGTGTCCCATAGCGACCATGGCACCGACCAGGACGATGCCGTGGACGAAGTTAGACCCGGACATGAGCGGGGTGTGCAGAATGACGGGTACTTTGGAGATGACTTCATAGCCGACAAAGCCTGCCAGCATGAAGATGTAAATGGCAGTGAATCCAGTAAATCCTTCCATCAGGCTTGACCTCCTTCGATGAGTTCACGGGTCGCAGCGTGTTTGATTTCTCCATCGTGGGTGAGTGTGCTGCCTGCGATCACTTCGTCGTCCCAGTTGAGAGTGATGCGGCCTTCGTCAATCAATAAGCTGAGCAAATTAAACAGGTTTTTTGAATACATTTCGCTGGCATGGACGGGCATTTGGCTGGCAACATTGAGCGGGGCGTGGATGACTACGCCGTGGTGTTCGATGGTGTCGCCCGGTTGGGTGAGTTCGCAGTTACCGCCACCTTCGGCGGCGATGTCGATAATAATCGAGCCTGCTTTCATGCCTTCGACCATGTTTTTCATGATGATTTTGGGCGAAGGACGGCCTGGAATGGCAGCGGTGGTGATGACGACGTTGGCAGCGGCGATGTGCTTGGCGAGGATGTCGCGTTGTTGCTGCTTTTCGTCCTCGGTCAGTTCTCGTGCATAACCGCCTTGGCCTTCGGCTTTGATGTCCATGTCGATGAATTTTGCGCCCAAGGATTCGCATTGCTCTTTGGTTGCCGCACGCACGTCGTAGGCTTCAACCATTGCTCCCAAACGGCGGGCAGTGGCGATGGCTTGTAAACCCGCCACGCCCGCGCCGATGATTAGCACTTTAGACGGACGAATGGTGCCCGCTGCCGTGGTGAGCATGGGGAAGAACACGGGCGCTCGATCTGCTGCCATTAATACGGCTTTGTAACCCGCAATGGAGGCTTGTGAGGACAGCGCGTCAATAGATTGCGCACGCGAAATACGCGGTACGAGTTCCATCGCCAGCGCGGTGATTTTTTTCTCGCACAGGGCTTTTACCATGTCGAGATTTTTGTGTGCGTTCATGAAACTGATCAGAATGGAGCCTTCTTTAAGCTGCCCCACTTCTTCCACGGTGGGGGGCTGAACTTTTAAAACCACTTCTGCGTTGCTGCACAGGCTGGCATTATCGGTCTGTATCGTCACCTCTTTGTAGTCGGTATTGGCAAAAAAGGCGCTGTCGCCCATGCCCTTTTCGATATGAAGCTCCATACCTTTAGCGGCTAATTTTTTAGCCACTTCAGGCACTAGAGCGATGCGGCGTTCTCCCGCCGCTCGCTCTTTAGGCACTGCGATGATTGGCATTGATGGTTCTCCCTGGTACGTGTTGAATCGGTCGTTACAAAACCGAGCAATGATACTATAGGCGCAGAGCATTTAATAATTCTAATATAGCGCTAAAAACGTAGAATTTATGAGGGCTTAAGTGGTATATATGATTGCTTTTGTCAGGTTTATGCGGTGCAGGCTATATCTATAGCGCTCACGCTGACAGTTTTGCGGGAAATTATGAAGATGAAGCAGGGGCTTAGGCTTATTGCTATTAAACCTGGAAAAATCTAAGGAACACTACTCCTTAGAGCCTATGCGAAAACGGGATAATCGGCTGCAAATCCGCCCTTTTGGTCAGGTTTTCCGCTTTTTTTCGTTAAATAGTTCACTATTCGCCTTAAAAAACCGAAAAACCTGCCTCAAAATAGCGAATTTTCGCTTCGATTCCCCATCTTCGTATAGGCTCTTAAAAAGATTGAAGGAATACGATGTTTAATCACTGCTCCCTCTCCTTCAAGAAGTAATAATAAAATCAAGCATTTACAATGACATTGGTCTTTGATCGCTTAAGCGGTTTTTTTCGGCTCCATCTGCGTGAGTGCTTGGATTGACTCTGAAAAATGTTCCAGAAATATAAAGCCTTCAGCATAACGGGGGGCTTGTTGGCTGTCAGGCCGACGGACTGCCAGCAGATGTTGGATGCCGTAAGTCTGTGCTGAACGCAACACCGATAAACTGTCATCAATTAATAAGGTGTGAGCGGGAACAAAGGGTTCCCGTGTTTGTAAACGTACCCAAAATTCAGGGTCTTCTTTCGGCAGCCCCAGTTCATGCGAACTGATCACCGCATCTAAATGCCCACCTAAGCGCGTGTGGCGTAGTTTCAAGTTCAAGCTTTTTTGATGGGCATTAGTGACTAACACCGCCCGCCGACCGCTGTTGCGAAGCGCATCAAGAAACTCAATCACTTGTGGATGTTCTGCAATCAAATGTGCCACTTCTTCTTTGAGTAGCGGTATATCTAAGCCTAATGTTTCTGTCCAATAATCCAGGCAATACCAATCTAAAGTGCCTTCAATGCGCTGGCAAATGGCTAAAAACTCAGCTTTTGCGATGTCCAGCGGGCATTGCCGTTTTTCTGCATAACGTTTAGGAACGTGTTCTAGCCAAAAATAATTGTCAAAATGTAAATCCAGTAAGGTGCCATCCATGTCCAATAACACTTGTTGAATGGCTGACCAGTCGATGTGTGGCATAAAGTTCTCAGTTAGCGATCTTGTTCAGGAAATTCTTTGAGCCATAATTTTGTTACGCCAGCGACCGCTACGGGCATGGCTAACATATTTAAACCTGGAATCAAGGTAGCGCCTAAAGTGGTGGCACCGAAACTTAAACTCAATAAGCGTCGTCCGCGCATGAGTTCGCGTTGTTTTTTAAAGCTTAAACCATGATTGCCCATAGGATAATCAGCATATTGCAAAGCAAATAACCACGCCGTGAGTAATAGCATGAGAAAGGGGGCGGCCAGTTGAATGCCGGGAATAAGAAATAAGATCAATACAGGAATCAAACGTGAAAGGTTGTACAGTTGTCGATGAACTTCTTCCCCTAAACCGGATAAGAAACGGACTAAAAAATGTCCTTCAGGTTGAATGCACGGCGGCGCTTTTCCGGTGAGATGCTTTTCTACCGCAGCGGATAAAGGGCCATTAAAAGGCGCTGCGATAATATTGACGAGCAGAGCAAAGGTAAAAAACACCACCAGTGCCACGCTGGCCATAAAAATAGGCCACAGCAACCAACTTAACCATTCCAACCAGTCGGGCAACCATTGTTCAAACTGTGCGGTTACAGCATCAATTTGTGTAAAACTGGCATAAATCAAAGCGCCAAACAGCAGCACATTAATGCCTAATGGTATCAGCACCCAAGCCCGTATACCTTTGCGGGTGATCAGTAAAAAGCCGCTTAAAAAGTAGGTAAAGCCGCTAATGGGATTGAGTTTGTGAGAAGGTTTTGCGGTGTCCATAGTCAATGTGCTCAGCAGTGGAAGAGGGAAGATATTGCTCACATAAAAAAAGCCGATTCTTCATAACAAAGAATCGGCTTTTTGACAATCACCACAGGGACTGTGATGTAGCGTATTTAGTCTTCTGCCACCACGGTGACTTTGACTTTAGCATCTACATCGCTGTGTAATTGCAGAGCGACTTCGTAATCACCCACCATACGTAATGGCCCTTCGGGTAATAAGGCTTCTTGACGCGCCAAATTAACCCCTGCCGCAGTGACTGCATCAGCAATATCAGCAGCACTCACAGAACCAAATAATTTACCTTCAGTGCCTGCACGTTTAGCAATGATGACACTCATATCTTGCAAACGTACTGCACGGCTTTCAGCGCGAGCTAATTCATCCGATTGTTTTTGTTCCAGCTCAGCGCGACGTGCTTCAAATTCGGCACGGTTGCTGTCGGTGGCACGGACGGCTTTATTTTGGGGTAATAAATAATTGCGTCCATAACCTGAACGCACATTCACAACCTCACCAAGACTGCCAAGGTTTTTAATTTTCTCTAATAAAATCAGTTCCATTTCATGTTTCTCCTGATTGACTGCCCGTGAAACAAAGGCATTGTTTTAGGCTTAATGATCGCCTGACGGGTAAAAAAGCCGCCTTTGCTTCACAGTGATGTTAATGGATACACGGTGTGACGAATGTGTTCGTCAACAGAGCACGCTAGAGCGATTTAGCTTTCGTGTGCATCAGTGTAAGGCAGTAAAGCCAGGAAACGAGCACGTTTCACTGCACGCGCCAATTGGCGTTGGTAGCGTGAACGTGTGCCAGTAATGCGGCTGGGTACGATTTTACCGGTTTCAGTCACATAGGCACGTAAAGTGGCTAAATCTTTATAATCAATTTCTTCAATGCCTTCAGCAGTGAAACGGCAATATTTTTTACGACGGAAAAATCTAGACATAATAACCTCTTAATTCAGTATGTTGATTTAGTGTTCTACAGGACTATCTGTAGCGTCGTTATCAGGCATTGGCTCATTACCTTCTACCTCGTCTACGCTGTCAGCCACTTCTCCTTCATCAGTCGCTACATCGTCTTTCTCGCCCACTGCGTCATCATCAAAGCTACGCTCATCTTTGTTTTTCATCATGGGAGAGGGTTCAGTGATGGCTTTTTTGCATTTCACCACGAGGTGGCGGATGACGGCATCATTAAAACGGAAAGCGGTGGTCAATTCTTCCAGCGCAGCCGTATCACATTCGATATTGAATAAGATGTAATGGGCTTTATGAATTTTGTTAATGGGGTAAGCCAATTGGCGGCGACCCCAATCTTCTAAGCGATGCACTTGACCTTTATTGTCGGTCATCATGGCTTGGTAGCGCTCTAGCATCGCGGGTACTTGTTCACTCTGGTCAGGATGAACCAGGAATATAACTTCATAATGATTCATGAAGGCTCCTTGTGGGTTTATATAGCTTTGCGGTGGATATTGGAGTTTGAACAAAGCTAAGGAGTGGCTGAAAAAAGCGGCGAAGTATAATTGAAAAAGGCAAGCACTGCAAAGACTTATTGACTTATCTTACACATATCGTATGAAGCGAACGAAAAGAGCTAGGTTTTCCCACACGGTGTTAGCTTAGAGCCTATACGAAGATGGGGAATCGAAGCGAAAATGCGCTATTTTGAGGCAGGTTTTTCGGTTTTTTAAGGCGAATAGCGGGCTATTTAACGAA
>JADGEH010000244.1 GCA_016744475.1 Thiotrichales bacterium
TGAGGACATCGGCTTTGTTTACCTTTTGCAAAATATTATGATGAGTGTATAGGATAACTTGGAGGGAGTTCTTTTACAGCCTCGGCACTTGGGAACGAGAAAACTCAAGTTAGGTGCAGAATGATACATGTGGATTTGACAGCATGAAAAATCCATGTTGATGTGGATGATGTTTAACTCTTCTTAATGGCTACAGGGTTAGAATAATATGATGCGAAACATGTTCTTATTTTTAGTATTGTTGTTGACAGGTGCTTGTCAGGGTGAACCCGCGACGGTGCCCGTTACTGACCCTCAGATTCAATTGTTGATTCAAGGTGCCACCGAGCAAATCGGTAAAACACTGTTTTACGATTCATCGTATCGTCGGCTGGATTATCCGGGCGGTGATATACCGATTGAAAGAGGGGTTTGTACTGATGTGGTTATCCGCGCTTTTCGTCATGTTGATCTGGATTTGCAGGTGCGGGTACACCAGGATATGCGCAAAGCTTTTTCAAAATACCCGCGCCGTTGGGGACTTAAAACCACTGACCGCAATATCGACCATCGCCGTGTGCCCAATCTACAGACATTTTTTAAGCGCCAAGGCAAGGCGTTACCGATCACGCAAAATTCAGCGGATTATCGAGCGGGTGATGTGGTCACCTGGAATGTATCCAATGGTTTAGCGCATATTGGCATGGTGTCGAATTATAAAAGTAGCGACGGTCAGCGCTTGCTCATTGTGCATAATATTGGCGCGGGTGCGCAGATGGAGGATGTGCTTTTTGAGTTTGAGATAACCGGACATTATCGATATTTTCCGTAGTCAATGACGGAGATTTCAGCCGTTGCTTAAAGCATTTTCAACAACATCTACTCGCACATCATGTGCAAAAAAAACCAGCTTTTATGCTGGTTTTTTTGCGCTTCTGGTTCTAAGGATTTAGCAAAAAGGCTGTCCATACGCCTTCTTTTTGCTCATAGCACTGGCGATGATGCAAACGAAAAGGACGTTCTTCCCAGAATTCAAAATAATCGGGTAAAACTCGATAACCTGACCAATGCGGTGGGCGCGGGATATTTCCATCGGGATATTGGCTTTCAATGGTTTTATAACTGTCGTCTAACTCTTCACGTTTGTCTAAGACTTGTGATTGCTGTGAAGCCCAACCACCAATGCGGCTTTCCAGCGGGCGGGTCATCCAATATTCATCGGCTTCAGCATCAGAGACTGACTCAATCACGCCATGAATACGCACCTGGCGCTTGAGTTTTTCCCAGTAAAACATCAATTCTGCCTGTGCATTGGCGCGTAAATCATCGCCTTTAGCACTGCGTTGATTGGTGTAAAACACAAAACCACGGTCATCTAATTCTTTCAATAACACAATGCGTACTGAAGGCCGTCCTTGGCTGTCAGCGGTAGCCAGACTCATCGCATTGGGATAATCGGTATCCAGTGTTTGAGCTTGTGCAAAAAGCGCCCGAAATTCTGCCAGCGCCTGAGAATATAAAGACATATTGTTTCCTTATGGTGATTTTAGAGCCTATACGAAGATGGGGAATCGAAGCGAAAATTCGCCATTTTGAGGCAGGTTTTTCGGTTTTTTAAGGCGAATAGCCCGCTATTGAACGAAAAAAAGCGGAAAACCGGGCCAAAAGGGCGGGTTTGCAGCCGATGATCCCGTTTTCGTATAGGCTCTTATGGATGTTTTAAGCATTTTATACTGATAAAAACAATACAGTGTATTTTTAAATCCTGCTTAGGCTCTTTAAGAGCATGAAATAAAATAGATTTAGGCGGGGATTCAAGTGTTTTTTAAGTGCTGAAAAATGCAAGTTTAAGCCGATTTATAACGGGCATTTCAAGCACAATGCTGCCAGTGAGCCTACGAGTGAATCAGCATCTCAGAGTATACTGCGTAGACTTTGAGATTTTTCCCTACAACCTGAAAATGAGGCCAACTAATATGAG
>JADGEH010000245.1 GCA_016744475.1 Thiotrichales bacterium
GTATGAAATATTCAAATGGCTAATATAGCTAAACCCAAGACTGCCCGTCCTTCAAGGACTGGCAGTTTTAACAACTGATATAATTTTACTATATAAAGATAAAAATCATGTCCACATTACCCCGTAAAGAGATTCGTCATCGCGCTATTGCTTTTGCTAAAGAATGGCAAGATGACAGTAGAGAACAGGCTGAAGCTAAACCCTTTTGGGAGGCTTTTTTTCAGGTGTTTGGAATGCAGCGCCGCCGCATAGCCAGCTTTGAAGAACCTGTGAAAAAACTGGGGGGTAAACAGGGTTTTGTGGATTTATTGTGGAAAGGTAAATTACTGGTTGAACATAAATCACGCGGTAAAGATTTAGATAAAGCCTACACGCAAGCACTCGATTACTTTCCAGGTTTAAGTGATGAAGAACTACCACGTTATGTCTTAGTATCTGACTTTGAACAATTTATTTTGCATGATTTAGACACGCAAACACGCCACGCTTTTCATTTAGAAACCTTGCCGGATCATATTCACTTATTTGATTTTATTGCGGGTTATGAAGACAACGTAGAAACGCATGAGGAATATGCGTTAAATGCAAAAGCGGCTGAGCAGTTAGGTGGTTTACACGATGCTTTAACCGACAGCGGCTATGACGGGCATCCTTTGGAAGTCTTTCTTGTCCGTACTTTGTTTTGTTTATTTGCCGAAGATACGGGCATTTTTTCTCACCATCAATGTGTTCATTATTTGCTTAATCGCACGGCACCTGATGGCAGCGACACTGCCATGCACTTAAACGCCTTATTTCAAGTGCTGGATACCCCTGAAAACAAACGCAATAAGCATCTCAGTGAAGAACTAGCGGCTTTTCCTTATGTAAATGGTAATCTGTTTGCAGAGCGCCTGGATATGCCGGGGTTTGATACTGAGATGCGTGATCAATTGATTGATGCGGCTTGGTTTGATTGGAGTAGCATTTCTCCGGCTATTTTTGGTTCCTTATTTCAACACATTATGGGGGATACGCGAAAAAGACGGCAATTAGGCGCACATTACACTTCAGAGAAACATATTTCAAGATTGATTAAGCCGTTGTTTTTAGATGATTTGCAAGCTGAGTTTAAGCATTTGCAGGGTTTGAAACGTAATAAGCAAAAACGTTTAATTGAGTTTCAAGAAAAGTTGTCTGCTTTGCATTTCTTTGATCCCGCCTGTGGTTGTGGCAATTTCTTAATTATCACTTATCGGGAATTGCGCCGTTTAGAATTACAGGTGTTGCGCGAACAATACGGCGATAAAGCCGAAGCGCATCTCGCTTTAAGCATTGAACCGCTGATTAATTTAGCGCATTTTCACGGCATAGAAATCGAAGAATGGCCTGCACGCATTGCAGAAGTGGCGATGTGGTTGACGCAGCATCAAATGAATCGAGAATTTGCCCGTCAATTTGGACGTGAACCGGATTTATTGCCCTTGCGTACTGCGGCACACATTGTTCACGGCAATGCTTTGCAACGGGATTGGCACGCGGTGTTGAAAGAGGCTCAAGCATTGACGGCTTTGTATGTGCTGGGCAATCCACCTTTTGCCGGTTCTAAATATCAAAACCCGCAACAAAAGCAAGAACTTAGTCAATTGTTTGGCAAGATTCCTAATGCCAAACAACTGGATTATGTGGCGTGTTGGTTTCATAAAGCCGCTGAGTTATTAACCAGGCTGGCACAAGAAAAAACAGAGCATCAAGCGAAAGCAGCTTTTGTATCGACCAATTCTATTACTCAAGGAGAGCAAGTCGCGCCTTTATGGAAACCTTTGTTAGATAAAGGCATTCATATTCATTTTGCGCATCGTACTTTTGCTTGGGATTCTGAAGCACGGGGCAAAGCCACTGTGCATGTGGTGATTGTGGGGTTTGCCGCCGCTACACCGGATCATCCGCGTTTGTTTGAATATCCTGATATAAA
>JADGEH010000170.1 GCA_016744475.1 Thiotrichales bacterium
CGTGTCACGCAAAAATATGTACGCAAGATAACGGGCGAATGGCGTAAAGGTGTGTGGGGGCCACTATTAACCCAGCTAACCCCCTGATAGTGTCATGCATTCACGACCTGAAAAACCGCTGCTAACAGCGGTTTTTCTCGTTGAACGACAGAATTTATACGAAGACAGACGCATTGGCGGCACCATATTTTTTTGTTCAATGCCCTATATTTGTTTCATTTTACCCACCATAAATACTCCACCATGCAAACATCTAATCCAGAGACCATTGCCGCACTAGCAACCCCGCCCGGACGTGGAGGCATTGGCGTTATTCGCATTTCTGGCTCTATGACCCCGATTATTACCCAGCATATTCTGCAAACGGGGCTGCCTCATCCACGTCAGGCACATTTACAACACTTTCACAGCCGTGATGGAGAGGTGCTCGATCAAGGCATCGTGTTATATTTCCCCGCGCCGCATTCATTTACGGGTGAAGAAGTGGTTGAGTTTCAAGGGCATGGCGGCCCTGTTGTGATGGATCGCTTGTTACAAGTCATACTCAGCCTAGGCGCACGCGCCGCACGCCCTGGAGAGTTTTCTGAACGCGCCTTTCTCAATGGCAAAATTGATTTAGTGCAGGCAGAAGCGATAGCTGATTTGATTGATAGTAGTAGCGAGCAAGCCGCTCGTAGTGCGATGCGTTCTTTGCAGGGAGAGTTTTCGCAAAAAATTCATGCTTTGGTGGAACAACTCACGCGCTTGCGCAGCTATATTGAGGCGGGAATTGATTTTCCTGATGAAGAGATTGACCTCTTAGCCGATGGGCAAGTCATCAAGACCTTAGAGCATTTACAGCATCAAATCGAAACAATTTTAGCCCAAGCACAGCAAGGGTATTTGCTGCGCGAAGGGATGCAGATCGTCATTATCGGTCAACCGAATGTGGGAAAATCCAGTTTATTGAATTGCTTAGCGCAACGCGATACGGCAATTGTGACGGATATTCCCGGCACCACCCGCGATATTATCCGCGAAAGTATTCATCTTGACGGTATGCCTTTGCACATTACGGATACCGCTGGACTGCGCGATACGGATGATCCCGTGGAACAAGAGGGCATTCGTCGTGCGCGTCAGGCCCTACAAACGGCGGATGCGGTCTTGTTGTTAGTCGATGACCGAGACACTGAAGCGAGCAAAACCGAATTGCCCGTCGAAATGCCCTTACAAAATCCTTATTTGGTGTTGCGCAATAAATGCGATTTAACCCCCCAAACGGCGGGTTTTATGGAGCCGCATACCTTGCGTTTATCAGTCAAAACCGGAGAAGGCATCGACGATCTTAAAGATTGGTTAAAGCAATGTATGGGCTTGCAAACTCAAGCTGAAACAGGCGCTTTAATGGCGCGGAGACGGCACTTAGAAGCTTTACGACATGCTCGCTTAGCCGTAGAAAACAGTCTGGAACAAGCGCGCGCTAGTTATAGCGAACTACTCGCTGAAGAATTGCGCCAAGCCCAAAAAGCTCTGGGCGAAATAACCGGAGAAGTGAGCAGCGATGATTTATTGGGCAAGATTTTCTCTGAGTTCTGCATTGGCAAATAGATGAGTCTTGGTCTCATCATGAGATGGTGCTATTGATTTCACCCTGGAAAAAGTGGATGCTTGGCGAGTTTTGTTGAACGGCCTTCTCGATGCTCAGGAGCATCTGTCCGCGAAAAAGCCGCCACTCACATCGAGTAATACTATTAGAATACCAACAAAGCTTGCATGACTAGAGGCAGGAGAAATAATGAATGATGCGTGATATTTTGGATAAAGCAGCACAGTTACGTTTAGTTATTTTTGATGTAGACGGTGTGC
The DNA here is from genome assembly GCA_016744475.1 of Thiotrichales bacterium. Taxonomy (GTDB): domain Bacteria; phylum Pseudomonadota; class Gammaproteobacteria; order Beggiatoales; family Beggiatoaceae; genus BB31. The sequence goes on from JADGEH010000170.1 coordinate 1,849, forward strand.
TGACCGATGGTGGTTTGTTTTTAGGCGATGATGGGCAAGAGTACAAAGCTTTTTCTTCGCGTGATGGACTGGGTATGAAAATGCTGAAAAACTCAGGCGTAGAGATTGGCATTATCACGGGTCGCACCTCACAAGTCGTCGCTTATCGCATGAGATCGTTATCCATCGAGCATGTGTATCAAGGGCGCACGCATAAAGTCCCCGCGTTTGAAGAATTGTGTCAAACCTTAGCGCTGAAGCCAGAACAAGTGGCTTATGTCGGCGACGATGTGATCGATATTCCAGTGATGAAGCGTGTAGGGCTTGCCGTCGCCGTGGCGGATGCCCATCCTTTGACGATGGAACAGGCACATTGGCATACGCCAAGTCCCGGTGGTCGCGGTGCCGCACGCGATGTGTGCGAATTAATCATGCAAGCGCAAGGGACTTGGACTGAACAGTTAGCCCGTTTTGAAGTGGAGCTTTAGGCTCTGTTGGCATTTGGGGATGAGATGGGTTTTTGAAGATTTTTTGCGTCTAGCAAGGCGGTTTTTGCGCCGCAATGCCCCCCATTGCCAGCCAAAAACCAACGCAGCTAGGCGTAAAAAAGACCTAAAAGCCACCATCATCCAAATGTCAACAGAGCCTAGATGCTCTGTTTGCAGCCCATATCCTTAATGGCTTTACATATTAAGCTCAACGGTTTAAAAAAATCAGTATGCATATAAACCTCAGTTTTTTTTGGTTAATTTTGTTAGCCGCAGGCAGTTTTTGGCTACTTAAAGCCCTTGAGCAACAAACCCGTGTGCCCAACGAGATTCAAAGGGCTTATGTCCCTGACTATGCAATGGTAGACTTTGTGTCTAGCAGTACAGATGAAAGTGGGCAATTGAGTTATCAGCTACAGGCGCATTTGCTCAAGCACTACCCCGTCATTAACACCGAACTCGCGCAGCCTTATTTAGTGTTTTACCGCGATGGACAACCCACTTGGTATGTCCATGCAGAACAAGCGCGAGTGTCTGTAGATGGCAAAACGGTGTACATGCCGGGCAAAGTCTGGCTCTGGCGTTACGCCGTTGAGGCTTCAGATTGGTTACAAATGACAGCGCAGAATATGTTAGTGAATCCCGACACCGCGTATGCAGAAAGCCATGCGCCAGTCCAAGTGCATACCCATGATGGAATCACCAACAGCGTTGGTCTAAAAATGTTCATGCGCAACCAACAGGTTGAGCTACTGTCAGGAGTGAAAGGCTATTATGAATAAAATCAGTCAAGTGTTGTTTTTATTAGGGTTTACGCTCATCGCAGCAAATGTTCCTGCATTATCAACTGACCAGGACAAAGCGATAGAAATCGAAGCGGATAGCGCTTCATTGGACAATCAACAAGGTTTAACCATGTACTTAGGCAATGTAGTGATTAAACAAGGTTCAATGCAGTTGAAAGCTGAGAAAGTCACCCTGACTTATGATGATAAGCGTGAAATTGAAATGGTGATTGCAGAAAGTGTCAACGATAAATCACCGGCAGTTCAATTTGAGCAAACGCTGGATACCAAAGAACGGGTGAAAGCTGAAGCACGTTTAATGGAATATCATAAACAAAAAAATCTGTTACACTTAAAGAAATCTGCTAAGATTTGGAAAAATAAAGATAAAATAACGGGCGAACATATTATGTATGATGCCCGTAAAGGTAAAATCACTGCCTCTTCGACGAAAAGTGGACGAATCAAAGTAACTATTGAACCGCCTAAATAAATTAGGTTAAGTGATTTACGTGAAGCGAATGAAAAAGCCACGCTTTTGTTAATGTTGAATCACCTTTAATGAAATAGAAGAGCCTTCTTTTTTGTAGCTGCTGTTCTGCTGCATATCATGCACCCGTCGTTTTTTGAGTTTTAATGTGGAAAAAATACTAGCAGCCCGACAATTAGGTAAAAAATACCGTAAACGCACAGTGGTTAAAGACATTAGTCTTAATCTGCACAGCGGTGAAGTGGTGGGCTTGCTAGGGCCTAATGGGGCCGGAAAAACCACCAGTTTTTATATGCTGGTGGGCTTAATTGCCTGCGATCAAGGGGCTATTTTCTTAAATAATAAAGATATTAGCCGTTATCCCATGCACCAACGTGCGCGTATGGGTGTAGGCTATCTACCGCAGGAAGCCTCGATTTTTCGTAAATTGACGGTAGAAGAAAATATTCTGGCTATCTTAGAAATACAAAAATCATTGAATCGTCAGCAGCGCCGTTTACGTTTGGAAAAATTGTTACGCGAACTCAATGTCATGCATTTGCGCACCAACTTAGGTATGAGTTTATCTGGAGGAGAACGGCGACGGGTCGAAATTGCTCGCGCTTTAGCCGCTAATCCACGTTTTATGTTGTTAGATGAACCCTTTGCAGGCATAGACCCCTTGTCTGTCATTGATATTCAAAGCATCATTACCCATTTGCGCAGTCTCGATATCGGTGTTTTAATTACTGATCATAATGTTCGAGAAACATTGGGCATTTGTGATCGTGCATACATTGTTAATGAAGGTACCATCATCGCTGAAGGCTCACCTAGCACCATTTTGCGTAACGAGCAAGTGCGCCGTGTCTATCTAGGTGAAGATTTCAGCCTATAAATAGGTAGGATAAAGTAAGCTCCAATGACTCCGCTATCGAATAAAAAATCTAACGCAGCAAGACCATGAAGCAAGGTTTACAACTTCGTTTAGGACAACAGATCACCATGACCCCGCAATTGCAGCAGGCCATCCGCTTGCTACAATTGTCTACTTTGGATCTGCAACTGGAAGTCCAGCAAACCCTGGAATCCAACATGATGTTAGAAGTCGCCGAAGATGAGTTCGAGACGGCGAACGACGACGGCACGCCAGAAGAGACCTCCGAACCGAGCAATGGTGACGAACAAGAAGTTAAATTAGATAAAACGGAGGAAATACCGGACAATCTACCGACGGATAGCCAGTGGGAAGACACCTACGATTCTTATTCTAGCCCCACTGATTATGCCTCCCGCGACGGTGCGCGAGAACCCGATACCCGCGATTTTACCGATCAAAATAGCGAGCCAGAAACCCTGCTCGATTATCTACGTTGGCAACTTGACCTCACCCCTTTTAGCGATACAGATCGCGCCATTGCCTTACTCATTATTGATTCGATCAATCATGAAGGCTATCTCAAAACTGATCTTGAAGATATTCTGGACAGCTTACAGAGCGAAGAGATAGAACTCGAAGAAGTGCAAACCGTATTACAACGATTGCAACACTTTGATCCTCCCGGCATTGCTGCACGCCATCTCGGTGAATGTCTCTTCTTACAGCTACGCCAATCACGAGTTGATATTCCGTGGCGTAAAGAAGCATTGGTTTTAGTAGAAAATTATCTGGATGTTCTGAGCAGCCGTGACTATACTCAGCTTATGCGGAAAATGAAATTAAGCCGAGAAGAACTACAATCCGTGCTTGCTCTCATTCAATCATTAAATCCTCGCCCTGGTAATGCCGTCGAAAGCAGCAAAACCACTTATATTATTCCTGATGTCTTTGTGCGTAAACTAAAAGGCCGTTGGCTAGTTGAACTCAATCCTGATGTAGCTCCTAAACTACGCGTGAACTCACATTACGCCAGTTTAGTCGGTCAAATAAAATCCCGTACAGATTCAGATAACTTAAAAAATCATTTACAAGAAGCTCGTTGGTTCATTAAAAGCTTGAAAAGTCGCCATGAAACACTACTTAAAGTCACTCGTTGTATTGTTGAACGCCAAAGTGGCTTTCTCGACTACGGCGAAGAAGCCATGAAACCTTTAGTGTTACATGATATTGCCAGCGAATTAGAAATGCACGAATCTACTATTTCTCGCGTGACTACGCAGAAATACATTCATACTCCACGGGGTATTTTTGAACTGAAGTACTTTTTCTCCAGCCATGTCAGTACCGATAGCGGTGGTGAATGCTCCTCCACAGCTATTCGAGCTTTAATTAAAAAACTGATTGCCGCTGAAGATACCTCCAAGCCCTTAAGCGATAACAAAATTGCTATAATTTTGTCAGAGCAGGGTATTCAGGTCGCGCGTCGCACAGTCGCAAAATACCGCGAAGCCATGACCATTCCTCCATCCAACGAACGCAAATGCTTAGTTTAATAAAGGAGCACTGTATGCAACTGAACCTCACTGGTCATCATATTGATGTCACTCCTGCCTTACGCAGTTATGTCACTTCCAAAATGGAACGCCTAGAACGCCATTTTGATCACGTTACCAACATGCACGTTGTACTCACCGTGGAAAAATTAAGACAAAAAGCAGAAGCCACCCTGCATGTCAGCGGTGGTGGTAATTTGTTTGCGGATGCCGTACATGAAGACATGTATGCTGCGATTGATTCACTGACAGACAAGCTGGATCGGCAAATCAAAAAGCATAAAGAAAAAATCAAAGACCACCATCGCACTGAGGGCGCGGTGAAAAAGCAACCCGTTGAATAATAACCTTATCTTACCTAGAACATTATGCACACAGCCATGCTGATTGCTGACATTCTCACGCCTGAGCGCATGCTGTGTGGCGTTCAGGCTAGTAGTAAACGGCGCGTACTGGAGCATCTCAGTCGCCTGTTTGCTAAATACCACACCGAATTGGATAGCGACAATATCTACTACCTGCTGTTTGAGCGAGAACGCTTAGGCAGCACCGGTATTGGTAAAAACGTCGCTATTCCACATGCGCGTATGGCGCACTTAGAACGCCCCATTGCCGCCTTTGTGCAACTAGACACTGGGGTAGACTTTGATGCCATTGATAATCAACCCGTCGATCTAGCCTTTGCTTTGCTAGTACCTGAGTCAGATACCCACGAGCAAGAAGCTCATCTACAAACCTTGGCACATCTTGCGGGCATGTTTAATGACGACGCATGGCGCACACAATTACGCGATGCCACCAGTCTCGCCAAAAAATATCAACTGATGTTGAATTGGCGCAATAATTCAGATACATAGTCTTAATTAATGTCTATTAAACGATGTCCTTTAGCTATTCTGGGCATCGTTGACTTCCCCCCCATAAACACCGACTAAACCCGCGAGATGAAAACATTTGCATCCTGTCGCTGTGCTTGCTATATTTTCTGTTCATTCAGAAATAACGAAAAATAATGAAACTCACAACACAGATGGAACGCTTCATTCTTCACTGGGGAGAAATGGGTACACGTTGGGGTGTCAACCGCTCAGTGGCACAAATTCATGCGCTGCTATATTTGAGCACAGCCCCCCTATCTGCGGACACCATTGCTGAAGTCTTAGGTTTAGCGCGATCAAATGTATCCACCAGCTTGAAAGAACTGCAAAGCTGGGAACTTGTCAAAATGGAGCATGTGTTGGGAGATCGCCGCGATCACTATACGGCTTTAAAAGACGTGCAAGAGACCTTTAATGTCATTGTTGAAGGCCGCAAACGGCGAGAAATCGATCCCACCCTGACTTTACTTCGAGATTTACACGCCTCGGCACAAGAATCCCTAGATGATCCTGAAGTCGCGCAGCGTATTGAAAACATGCTGGAGTTCATGGAAATGATGAGCGACTGGTATGAACAAATGAATCGCCTTCCCAACCCCGTGTTATTGGGTTTAGCCAAACTGGGCACAAAAGTCACGAAACTGCTGTAAACATGCAGGAACAATCCCGTTTAGAGCGTTATTATTCTTCACAGACTACAGCACACTGCCATTAACTGAAAGCCCAGTAACATGGCAAGTAGTTGATGTTATTCCCCCCTCCTCGAAGGAGGGGGCTAGGGGGTGGTGAACAGAAGCAGCCTTCTTTAATGTATTTTTAGAGCCTATACGAAGATGGGAGATCGAAGCGAAAATTTGCCATTTTGAGGCAGGTTTTTCGGTTTTTTAAGGCGAATAGCGAGCTATTTGTTGATAAAAAGCGGAAAACCTGACCAAAAGGGCGGGTTTGCAGCCGATTA
>JADGEH010000171.1 GCA_016744475.1 Thiotrichales bacterium
GGCGTGAGGACATCGGCTTTGTTTACCTTTTGCAAAATATTATGATGAGTGTATAGGATAACTTGGAGGGAGTTCTTTTACAGCCTCAAACCGTGGGAACGAGAAAAACACGCCCAGCAAGGTTCAACACGCCCAGAACAACAGGCAGCCGTTAAAGCTATTCGATGGATAAAACCTGACAGGTTTCACAAACCTGTCAGGTTTTTTTTTGATACGCTCGCACGAGGAAAAGAACATGGCTTGTCTCGCTACGGCTTCTATTCTCGGACAGCCTCCTCGATCACTTGTAAACAATACGGAAGATAAATGGATACTTATTTGGTATTTGGCAATCCTATTGCTCATAGCAAATCCCCGCAGATTCATACCGAATTTGCTCGCCAGACGGGGCAAGCATTGCGTTATGAAAAACGCTTAGCCGACATCGGATGCTTTGCGCAAGCCCTGCAAGCCTTTCAAGAGGAAGGCGGTAAAGGCTGCAATATTACCGTGCCTTTTAAGCAAGAAGCTTTTGCGGTGGCTGATGAACTGAGTTCTCGCGCACAATTGGCGGGGGCGGTGAATACCTTGTGGTTTGATGAGCAAGGACGGTGCATCGGCGATAACACGGATGGCGTGGGCTTGGTGAAGGATTTACAAGAGAATCATCAGGTGCCTTTGCGGCAGAAAAATATTTTGTTATTGGGCGCAGGCGGTGCCGCCAGAGGTGTGTTAGCGCCTTTGTTAGAAGAGCAACCGCAACAGATCACGATTGCGAATCGCACTGTGGAAAAAGCTGAAGCTTTAGCGCAATTGCACACGGATGCAGCGATTCAAACCTGTGGTTTTGCTGAACTGGCTGGGCAGAGTTTTGATCTGATTATTAATGCGACATCGACGGGTTTGCAAGGCGCTGTGCCGCCCTTGCCGGAGGGCGTGCTGAACCCGCAGGGCTGGGCTTACGATATGTTGTACGCCACTGAACCTACGCCTTTTGTGCGCTGGGCACAGGCTCAAGGCGGTATCGCTTTTGATGGTTTGGGCATGTTGGTGGAACAAGCCGCCGAGGCTTTTTTTCTGTGGCGTGGGGTGAGACCGCAGACGCAGACGGTCATTGCTTTGTTGCGTTGAATGTCCAAGGTTTTTATGTCCCCTAGCCGGGAGTGTCGAACTGGGGTTCGACACTCCCGGCAGGCACTCCCGGCAAAAAACACGCGGTGTAAGCCCTATGCGGCTGTCTTAACGAAACAAATGCGCTGTCACACAACGCAATATACCGTAATCGTAAGCCCCTTCTAACGCTTCATATAAAGGCTTTAAGGCAAACTGTTCGGTGTTGGGCAAGCCGCTTAAAGCATCCGCGATCACGCTAATATCGGTCTCGAAAACACCAGGCAGCGCTTCAATGTCTAACAAACCCATTTCAATCGCTTGCGCCCAATGCGTATAAATCGTTGAGGGTTTGAGTTCGCGCTGCTCGATAATGTGCTCGACAGATAGCCCTTGTTTCAATAAATTCACGCTCAATTGTGCGGTGTCGGATAATTCGGTGGCCTGCACGACGGGCGGTTCGGGCTTGGGTTCAACATCGTGTTCGAGCCGATGTTGTTCGATGACATCAATAAAAATACGACCGTATTGTTCTAATTTACGCTTACCCACGCCGGATAACTGGGCAAAAGCGCCCAGGGTGGTGGGGCAGTGGCAAACCATATCCGCCAAAGTATTATCATGAAAAATCACGTAAGGCGGCATTCCTTGCTCTTGCGCGATCTCTTGGCGTTTGCTGCGTAAGCGCTCCCATAAGATTTGATCAACGCCTGTAAAGCGGATTTGTGCGGCGTTGCGTTTATTTTTCGCAGTGCTTTTGGTTTGAAACTCGCGCAAATGCACTTGCTGTTCACCGCGCAACACAGGACGCGCCGCGTCGGTTAAATACAAACCGCCATAACCTTCAACATCCACCCCCGCCATGCCGCGTGCCACCAGTTGTCGAAACACGGCTTTCCAATGATCCGCATCCCATTCCTTACCGATGCCGAAGGTACTGATACGATCATGCCCAAAACGCTGGACACGCTCATTGGCTTTGCCTCGCAATACATCAATTAAATAGTTCACCCCAAAACGCTGCCCCGTGCGATAAATGCAAGATAAAGCTTTGCGTGCTGCATCCGTGGCTTCCCAAATTTTGGGTGGTTCCAAGCAAATATCGCAATTCCCACAAGGCTCTGGCATATCATCTTCAAAATAAGCCAGCAATGCTTGTCTGCGGCAAGTGGTGATTTCACAATAACCCAACAAAGCATCCAACTTATGTTGCTCTAAGCGCTTATGTTGCTCATCGCCTTCAGATTTCGCCATCAATTGACGCAACATCGCCACATCTTCTAAGCCATACGCCAACCAAGCATCGGCGGGCAAGCCATCGCGTCCGGCTCGTCCGGTTTCTTGATAATACGCTTCGATGCTTTTGGGCAAATCCAGATGCGCAACGAAACGTACATTTGATTTATCAATCCCCATCCCGAAAGCTATCGTGGCGACCATGATCAAGCCTTCTTCTTGTAAAAAGCGTTCTTGATGCAGTTTGCGCGTGGGGCCCGGCATCCCCGCGTGATAGGGCAAGGCGCTTAAATTCTGCTGCTGCAACCACAGCGCGGTGTCTTCCACTTTTTTGCGGCTCATGCAGTACACAATCCCTGCATCACCGTTGTGCTCTTGCTGAATAAAATCCAATAATTGCTCACGCGGACGGCGTTTTTCCATCACGCGATAACGGATATTCGGACGATCAAAAGCAGAGACAAAACATTGTGCTTGTTCTAATTGCAAGCGTTGGATGATTTCCCGCCGCGTCGGGCCATCGGCGGTGGCGGTCAAAGCAATCCGAGGCACTTGTGGATAGCGCTCGTGCAAAATCGACAATTGTGCATATTCAGGGCGGAAATCATGCCCCCATTGCGAAACACAATGCGCTTCATCAATGGCGAACAAAGCCATCGGTGCCGAGTCCATAAAGCTCAAAAAACGCTCGGTGAGCAAACGCTCAGGAGCCACATAAATCAAATCCAACTCACCGTTCCGCAATTGCTGGGAAATGTCTTGCGCTTGCGAAAAACTTAAGCTGGAATTCAAACAAGCGGCTCGCACCCCCAATTGCAACAAGGCATTGACTTGATCTTGCATTAAGGCAATCAGCGGCGATACGACCACCGTAAGCCCTGGACGGATTAAAGCAGGGATTTGATAACACAAGGATTTTCCGCCGCCCGTGGGCATTAACACCAAAGCATCGCCGCCCTGACAAATATGCTCGATGATGTCAGATTGCTGCCCACGGAAGCTGTGGTAGCCAAAAATAGTTTGCAATAAGTGGAGAGGAGTAGAAGCCATACAGGGTATTTTAACTGACCTTAGAAGCTATTGCGTAACATCCGTTGACTTAAGAGCCTATACGAAAATGGGAAATTAAATCAAGCGCTTGCATAAGTGAATAGCCGAGAGAAAAACAAGGGGTATCCACGCAGCAGCGCTTTATGGCAAGGCTTCAGGCTGAATGCCATCGACTTGTTGACGGGCGTTTTCAACCATCGCAGGGGGCGGTGCCGCCATTAGAAAACGTAAATCAATGCGCCGATTTTTACGCCGCCCTGTATCTGTGTTTTGCTCGGCAACGGGCCGTCGAGAAGCATAAGCGCTGACGCTGAGCAGCGCTTGTTGTTGTGGGTTTTGTAGCTGTTCCAATGCGGGTGCGGCAGTGCTCAGCGCTTTGTAGGTATTTCGAGCGCGGCTACTGGCTAAACTCCAATTGTCTTTAAATTCTGAGGTTTGAATGGGTTTGTTGTCCGTATGCCCTTCAATCAATACCGCTTCTAAACGCGCATCCGCCGTGTGTTCGCAATGCTCCGTCAACGCCGCAGGCGCAAAACTATAGCAGGGCAAAATATCCATTAACACCGTCGCCAGTTGTCGCATGGCTTGCTCACCTTCAGGGCGAAAACGTGCTTCACCGGAATCAAACAATAAGGCTTCAGGCAAGCGCAAAATGCCGTTTTTTTCATCAATCAACACGCGCAAACCGCGTTTTTTGAGCAATGACTGCATGTCTTTTAATAACGCACGCCGAGTGCTGTCATTATTGGTCAAGCGTTTCACCACTTCCTCTAAGCGTTGTTTTTCTTGGCGCTGTGCCAGCGTTTCAGCTTCCAAGCGCAAGCGCTCTAGGCGTTGCGCTTGGGTTTCTGCGATCAAGCGTTCTTGTTCCATTTTTTGCGCAGTGGTGACTTTTGCGGTTTCTTGCTCAGCGAGCCGATAATTCAGCGCAAACCCCATCAAAATAATAATAAAAACAAACAATAAGCCAATCATTAAATCGCTTAAAGAGGCGAGGTAATTGTCATCTGTAGTGTGTTCGGATACGTACATCTCAGTTTATCTCACGGCTGCTGACATAAGCGGGAGCAGGGGGTAATTGCACGGCAAAACGTAGGATTTTTAGCAGTCCCCAGAATAACAAAAGTGGAAAAAGTAGGGCTTCAAACAAAAATAAGGTCATGAGACTGATGACATATTTCACCAGGCGGGCGCTGGATTGTTGTAATTTGGCTAAGTTTTCTTTGGGAGAGAGGATTAAGTCGTCTGCCTCAGCCAAGGCTACGATTTCGCTTTGAGTGGTGCTGAGTCCTTCCATGGCGACGGTCTGTTGAGCCGCCAAAAAGTGCGCGGCGACAGCTTCTTCTATGCTGCAAGCCAGTGGCACAGCAAAGCGGATTAATAAACACAGCAGTAATAAGCGATAGGCCAACACAGCGAGACGGTAACCTTGCGCGGGGCGCAACCAAAGGCTGACGAGCAATAGCCCCAAAACGATCAATAATGGCAAGCTGAGATCGATATTAACGCCAATCTCTAGCAATAATTTCTGCGTGCCCACCGCGACAGTGACGGCTAACATGACCCAAGAAAAACGTTCCACCAAATCATTTATCGGATCAAGCACTTCGCCTAAACTCACTTGCCCGATAAAAGGAGTCAAGGTAAAGCTTTGTAACACTGAAATGGCGGCATTTAATGCCCGCGCCACCACAAAGGCAGCGCCTGCTTTGACCAGAGTATCGTCCAAATAGGCATGGCCTTGTTGATCAAACTCTGCGGTCAGACCGTTATGCGTGAGCGACGACCAACCGCTGAGTGCCACCAACATCAAGCACACTAGCAGCAAGAGGCTAAATCCCGTTTTGCGCAAGGGTAGTTTGTTTAAGCGGTGCTGTGTCATCAGCCTTCCTTTTTCTCATCAACGTAAAAGATTGATTTTACGTCTAAAAGCAGGTTTTAGCGCAAAAAAAACGCTATGATTCCAAACTTGAGTTGGCATAGCGTAGTCAAAACCTAACTCCTCATTCACTTCACGCACATCGCATCATGTGAGTTAATCCGCCTTCTCATGGCTGAATGGCGCTCTGGCGCGTCCCACGGTGCGCCAAGCTACAAACACCATAATAAAAGTCAGCACAAATACAATGCCCATCACGATGCTGGCTTCCACCCAGGCTTCACGTTTATAGTTTTCCAAAAGATGCGCTTGAGGTAGGCTTACCAATTCCCAGTGGCTTCCTGAAATGGGATGCCGAACATGTATGCGACTGAGTTCTTCAGACGTTAAGTGATTTTCGCGGGTTAAAGTATCGCGTGAACCTTTGCTGGTCAGTTCAATTAAACCCGAACCCTCTTTTTTCACCAACATAAATTGATAACCGGGTAGCTGGTAATTACTCAACACCTGCGCCAACTGATCGGTTTTCAAACTAATCAACAATACGCCGTCTAGTTTTTTATATGACCAAGGGGTCATGATGTCAAAATGATAATTGAATGGCTGCGGATGAATATAGGTTTCATTCCAACGTTCTTTGCCATACAAACGCGACATGCGGCTATAGTGCTGTAAATCGGCTTGGCAAGTTTCTCCAATCAGCGGCTCCACTTCTTCCAGCAAAGACTCGCCTTTGACGTTGGTCAGCGTAAAAGCGGCAAAATCAGAAAACCGCCGTTTTAGACGTTTAACGATTTGTTTTTGATAGCTACTGTCTTCGGCGTGAGTCGCCATGTAATGCAGACTGGGCAAATATTCATCAGTAAAAATATGTGCTTGCTCCTGCAATTGGCTTAGCACGGCATTTAACTCACGAGCCGCCCCTTTACTAATGTTTTCTTCCAAATGACGCTGAGTTAATTCAAAGCGGGTTTGGCGATCCAAGCTGTGCCAAGTCAGTACGATAAATACGGTCAGCAACATGACACAGCCAAAAAAGAAAATTTGAAAACGCGGCAGCATAATGCACTCCCTGCGGTGGGTATAAAGATAATTAGACTTAAAACACCGACTGCAAAACAGCGGGATTGAGCCTGGAGGAGTTGAATGATCCACGTTACGCGATGTCTGAAAAAAATGCCACACCGTTTTTTGCACTGCGCAAAAGCCTATGTTCATCAGGCTTAGCGTCTATTCAATGCCTTAATGATGCAAACTGTCATGGTTCAAACTGTCATATTGAACTCACCTGACGCTAATAACGCAAAGCACATCAAAACATCGCGTTTTTTTCACATTTTGTAAACTCAAGCGTGGATCAATGGCGTTTTTTCAGTGCTTGAGTGCTGAATCGAGTAAATTCAACTTCAGGATTTTTGGGGCTGATCAAACAGAGTTAAAGCCCTTGGCTGCTGATTTGTCATATCGCCGTCATGGCTTATCCATAGGCTTTGTTGACTATAGGGATAATAAATCAGTGATACGCTAGACCTAGACGATTTCAAAAATCTATAGACAACATGAATCATTTATACGACTCAAGCTATCCGCTTTAGAGCCTATACGAAGATGGGGAATCGAAGCGAAAATTCGCTATTTTGAGGCAGGTTTTTCGGTTTTTTAAGGCGAATAGCGAGCTATTTGTTGATAAAAAGCGGAAAACCTGACCAAAAGGGCGGATTTGTAGCCGATTATCCCGTTTTCGTATAGGCTCTTAAGCCCTTAAAAGACAACGCAAACGGCGCAAGAGGCGCAAAAGAACACCCGCGTTTTCAAACGATGTTTACCTCGTTCCCATGCGCCGCATCATGGCCCTTCAGTGAAGCCCCAAAGGGGCATCATATTTATAGCCTAGGGCCACGACCCTAGGTTAAACGAATAGAAGAAGCTCAGCCCTGAAAGGGCGACATAAAATGCCATGCTACCTTGTTATTGCGCCCTTTCAGGGCTGGGTCGGTATCATCGACCGAACCCAGGGCGTTGCCCTGGGCTATAGGGATGCCGCCCCGTTGGGGCTAAAAACCCTTTAACCCGTTCCCATGCGCCGCATCACTGCCATTAAGTTAAGGAAAAAAACTTAGAATTCAAGCTACTCGCTTCCCCGCCTCGCAGGAGGGGATTGAGGGCACTGCCATTAACTTAAGCATGGCAAGCTCAAAAACAATATTTTCTGCGCCGCCGCAAATGATCAATGTCTTGAGTCGGTGGTCGCTTTTTTCGTGGCGGTTTACGATGCGGTCTTGAGCAGGTGGGGTGACTCAAAAACAGTGGGGTGAGTCGTTCAAAGAGTTCATCAGTGGGCAGGTCACTGTCAAACAGTTCAAATGCATGATGTTTAATGGCATTGAACGAGACCATGCGGTTCACCTGCCGCGGATGTTGAGTGGTTTTGTTGTTCAAGTGGGTTGGGGCCTCTTCGCTTAATATCGATTCAAGTCCAGTGAGAAAGACACTGGCATGGATGTCTTGGCGAATGGCTTCGGGCGTTAATCCAGTGAAGTTTTCTAGATTTAAGCGCGTTTTGAGCACG
>JADGEH010000001.1 GCA_016744475.1 Thiotrichales bacterium
TCTGTTAAACTGCTCGTATACAGTCTGCTTTTAGGGGCTTTTTCTGAAATATCCATACTTCAGAACTTTAACATAATAGATATCAAATGGGTTCTATATGACATCAGCTAACGAGGTAAAAAATGAAATATTGCAGTCTGTGCGGTTCAGAAAATATAGTGCAAAAAATCCCACCGGGTGACCATTTAAACCGTGATGTTTGTGAAAATTGCGGTGAAATCCATTACCAAAACCCCAAAATTGTTGCGGGCTGCATTCCTGAATGGGACGATCAAGTGCTGTTGTGTCGTCGAGCCATAGAGCCTCGTCATGGTTTATGGACGCTGCCCGCAGGCTTTATGGAAAATCATGAAACCACTGAGCAAGCGGCGATGCGCGAAACTTGGGAAGAAGCTCAAGCACGCATCCAAAATCCTCAGCTTTATGCGGTCTTTAGCATTCCTCACATCAGCCAAGTGTACATGCTATTTCGTGGTCAACTAGCGGATTTAGACTTCGCTCCAGGTATTGAAAGCCTCGATGTGCAGTTGTTTAAAGAAGCCGATATTCCCTGGCAAGAATTGGCTTTCCCTGTGGTGATTCGTACTTTGCAGCATTATTTTGAAGATCGTCGCCAAGGGCATTTCCCTTTATTAGTCAGCGATATTTTAAAACCAGGCACCGCTTAGGCTATCTCTTAGGCGGTGAGCAGGTGTGTAAACGTGTCGCCATTTGTCGAAAACGTAACTCAATATCCCAGCCTTCCAGGTGGGTGCGACGGTTCAGATACAGCGCAAAACCACTGGCGACAAAAAAGGGTTCCACCACCGCAATAGAGATGATATTAAACAGGGCTATCGTCCCACTCGCCCAGATAGCTACATCCGTTTGATGCAGTAGGGCCAAGTGGAATTCGCTGGACTGTGCAAAATCTTGTGGCAGAAAAAACAGCAGCAGAAAAAATAAGGATAGATATACCGCCCATTCAAAGTGATAGCAGGCAAAGCTTGCCCATTGTCCGGTTTCTGCTTGATTTTTCATCAAAATTTTCACACGCTGTCGGCGTGCTTTAGCAGGCAAATGCTCTAATTGCCAAACGGGTAAAATAAACCCACGCGAGAAGGAAAAACGTAATTTCAATGCGCCCCACAGCCCATTTTTCTTTACAATAAAGGCTCCTAGCGCACGGTACGTATCCAATATTCCGGGCTTTTGTCCAAACAATGCATGGCTGAGAAAATGTAAAATACAGCTATCCAACAACGGTTTGCATAACCACAACACCAATACGGCTACCCAAGAGCTATGCCATAGCAAGGCGTAAATCAACAATGCTAATGGTAGCCAGCAGGATAACCACACCTTGAACAAATCTAACCACCAAGCTTGCACTAAAGCAAAACCTAAATCGGTTGTTTCCCAAGCATTGCGTGGACGCACAACAGCTTTGATTTGATCAAGTTGCATCATTTTTCACTTTTAGGTGGTGTTGATATTTAAGGATGAAGTAGACTTTTAGCACTCTTTTTGTTCTGATTAGATAGTTTTTTTCATGATGATATTTTTTATGGAATAAAAAACAACTGAGTTCAAGCAAAAATGGGGTAAAAAATCATGCGTTTCCAAATACCAACAAAGCCTAGTCGATTTAAGGATCATAAAACATGGCAGTGACCGATCAGGTGTATACACCCGATGATTATAACCAGCACAGCGTATTGAAAGTACCAGGATACCTCCCTTTACTGCTGCTGTATCTGCTGCGTTATCCCGTGTTATATATCATTCCAAATATTCCTATGGTGAAAAGTGCGGAATTTCTAAAAGGCTTTGCTGAACAACAATTTGACATTATTTTATTGCTGAGTATTGTGCCCGTATTACTCCTCGGTTTTGCGCTATTTAAACGTACACCACAAGGCAGTGAACCCTTTCGGAAAATCTGGGCAAAAGGACGTAAGCTCTTGTTGTTTTCTGTCAGTATCAATCTATTGGGCGTGTTATTGTATACCGCTTTGGGTTGGAAAAAATTTGATGAATTATTATTGATGTTTACTTATCTGGATGTGGTGTTATTAGCGTTTATCTGGCGCTCTAAACGATTGTGTGATGTGTTTAGCGAATTTCCTGAATATAAGGAAGAAGAGGAAGACGATTAGGATGAATATGAAAAAACCAAGCCATAGCCTGTATCTAGCTCTCATTCTAGGTATGCTATTGATGCTAAACATACCTAATAGCTATGCTTTTTGCTATTACTTAACCAATAGCGAAGGTGATGAATACAACTCTATCTTTCCGCCTTATAGTTTAAGTTATCCACGTAATACCCCTTTAAGTCGTAAAGAGATTAAATACCGTCAACATCTTGGGCATTTAAGCATTACCTTAGATCGCACGGGTTGTAGTCGAGAGCCTTTTCCTGCTCATGTATTAAATCCTGAACCGCCAGAACCTGAACCTCCAGCTATCCCCGCACCTCGCCGCACAACACCACGTTATGGGGCATTTCCCCCGCCAGTGAAAGAAGAAGCTGCACCCATGCCTATGCCTGTCGTAGATGAACCAGAACCTATTCCAGAACCCATTGAAACCCCGCCTCCACGCGAAAAAACCGCCCCCACCACAGCGCTAACAGAAATTCATATCTTAGATACGCTGGGTTCGATGGATTCTGCTTTAAGCCGTAAAGATTTAGAGATGTATCAAGCCTATTTAGGGGAAGAATTATCCATTACTCAATCGGTACCGGATAAACCGCCTAAACAGAAAACCCTGTCGCGGGTGGATTATGTCAGTGATTTACAACAACAATTACAACGGGTGTCAGAGTATAAAATCCAGCATAAAAAAGTGCAGATTCATCTTGATCTTGACACCAATACCGCCGAAGTCGCTTCTCTAGTCAGTTTAACGGGAACTTATAAAAATAATTTACCCATCAATACGGAATACCGTGAGGTGGCTATATTTGCTTGGGACAATGTTTTGAAGCAAGCAGTGCTACAAGAACTCACCATGCAGCAAGAACAAGCCGATACGAAGGAAGAAACAGCAGTTGTTGAAACCAATAAGGTGGATAGTGGAGATTTTTGTGCAGAAGTCGGTAAGCCCTCCAAAGTCGATTGTAAAACCTTAGTGTCGTTATATAACAGCACCGGTGGCATACAATGGCAGAAAGTACACGGTTGGATGCAAACTAAAGAACCGTGTCAATGGTCAGGCGTGAGTTGTTCCACCAACCGCGTGGTTGGACTCAATCTAGTACGTAAGAAACTCCGTCATAAATTACCTGATTTATCGGCTTTAACACATTTAACCGAACTGCGTTTAGCAAAAAATAAACTCAGTGGTGAAATACCTGATTTCAGTGCTTTACGACGCTTGAAAATATTGGATTTATCAAGGAATAGTTTGAGTGGTCAAATACCTGATATGAGTGCATTAAAACAGCTAGAAGAATTCAGTGCAGCACATAACAACTTGAGTGATTCTATCCCTGTGATGAGTACATTAAGTAAACTGAAAGTCTTGGAGTTAAATAACAATAAGCTGTCAGGAGAAATGCCCGATTTAAGCGCCTTGACACAATTGCAGCGTTTAAAACTCAGCTATAACCAATTAGAAGGGGCGCTGAAGGGCGTGGATAAACTGGTTGAATTACGCGAAGCATATTTGCATAAAAATCAGTTTACAGGCTCAATTGAGGCTATCTCACAATGGAAACAAATTCGTAAATTGTACTTAAATAATAATCAATTTAGTGGCAATTTACCGGCATTCGATAAACTCAGTCGATTAGAAAAACTCAGTGTTGCTCATAATCAACTGAGCGGTGTTTTACCACCGAGCTTGAATGAACTGCGCGATGTGGAATGGTTACAATTAAATGATAACCAATTGACAGGGCCGATTCCTGATTGGAGACATCTTAAACGCCTGAAAATTTTTGATGTGTCTAACAATCAACTCTGTGGTGAAGTACCTATGTGGTTAAGTGAAGGCGGTTTACAGAGAGATAACAGCAGTTTGAAGCTGTTAAATAATCGTTTGACGGCAAATAACCCTACAATGAAAGCCTTTTTGGATGAAAAAGCCCCAGGCTGGCATTCTTCACAACAACCTCCTCCTGCGACCTGCCCCTAATGATTCATATCATCGACTCCGCGTTTAATCCTTGGGAACATCTGCAAGCCGCAGAACAACGCTTACACACTCAACGAGGTCGTTGGGGAGCTATGGTAAATTTTACAGGTACTATGCGGGAGTTCAATCAAGGCGATACCGTACAAGGTTTGTTTTTGGAACATTATCCCGGTATGACTGAAGCCTATTTGCAACGAATTAGCGAGCAGGCTCACACGCAATGGGCACTCCTAGATACCTTGATCGTGCATCGTGTGGGCGCTATGCAACCGGGTGATACCATTGTGCTGACGGCGGCTTGGGCGGCACATCGCACGCCCGCATTTGAAGCGTGCCGTTATTTGATTGAAGAACTCAAACATCACGCTCCATTTTGGAAACGAGAAACACTCAAAGAAGGACAGCGATGGGTGACGGAAAACACTGCCTAACATACTGTTTTAAATAATGACTTAACAAGAGAAAAATACTTTGACTACGCTTAGCATTATCGGCGGTCGTGTCATCGAACCCGACCACCGACGAGAGACCCTTCAAGATGTACACATTGCAGAAGGCAAAATTATTGCCCTCGGAAAAGCCCCAGAAGGCTTTGATTCCAAACGGACTATTGATGCCAGCGGTTGCGTGGTCAGCCCCGGATTAGTGGACTTAGCCGTGCATTTGCGCGAACCCGGTGCCGAACACAAATCCACCATTGTCAGCGAAACCCGTGCAGCAGCGTGTAATGGCATTACCACCTTAAGTTGTCCACCTCACACTCAACCTGTGATTGACACGCCAGCGGTGGCAGAATTATTACAGCAGCGTTCTGAATCCAGTGGCATGAGCCGTATTTTACCCTTAGCCGCACTCACGCAAGGCTTAAAAGGCGAGCATTTAGCTGAAATGGCGGATATGAAAGAAGCGGGTTGCGTCGGCGTGAGCAACGCTTTACATCCCATTAGCAATACGCGCGTATTGCGCAATGCGCTGGATTATGCCGCCAGTTGTGGCATGACCGTATTTGTTTATGCGCAAGATGCTTGGTTAGGTCGCGGTGGTTGTGCGCATGAAGGGCCGGTGAGCACGCGCTTAGGTTTGCCCAGTATTCCGGCTAGTTCAGAAACGATTGATGTGGCGAGACATTTATTATTGGTGGAAGAAACCGGCGTGCGTGTGCATTTTTGCCGTTTATCCACGGCTCATGCGGTGGATATGTTACGTGAAGCCCAGGCTAAAGGTTTACCCGTGACGGCTGATGTCAGCGCTCATCAACTGTATTTGACGGAAATGGACATCGCGGGTTATCAAACGCAATGCCACGTCTATCCGCCGTTGCGCAGCCAACGCGACCGCGATGGCTTGCGCCAAGGCGTGCGAGACGGCACTATCAGCGCGATTTGCTCTGATCACCAACCGCATGAACCCGATGCCAAGCTCGCTCCCTTTGCCAATACTGAACCGGGTATTTCTGCGTTAGATACCTTATTACCGCTGAGCCTACGAGTGGGTAAAGAATTAGATATGTCTGTGCCAGAAATATTAGCGCGTTTAACTTCACAGCCCGCCAAAATTCTAGGTAATGCCTGTGGTTGTTTAAAGATAGGCAGTCCGGCAGATATTTGTATTTTTGATCCCCACTTAGAATGGACTTTAACCCCAGAAAGCATGTATTGCCATCGTTACAATACGCCTTTCTTAAATTGGTTATTAGAAGGACGCAATGTTTGCACCTTGCTTGGTGGTCGTGTTGCTTTTGAAGCCGATGGGTTGAAACAGCACTCAGCCTGAACCCGTTTGTTGTCTGAAAATGCATAAAAAAAGCCTGGAATATTTCAATATTCCAGGCTTTTTTTATGCAAAGAGAGGGGATTAATCCACTTTCATCGTGACCATAGGAGCTTTTTGGTTTTTAGTCCATTCATGTAAAGAACCATCATACAATTTAACCTGTTTATTGCCTAATATTTCACTCAAAACAAACCAACTGGCAGCGGCATAATGACCGCTATTGCAATAAGTAATGCTAGGGGCTTTCGTATCAACCTTTAATGCTTTTAATGCAGTATTGAGTGTGTCTTTAGAATAAAGATTTGCAGGGGCTTTCCAATGCGTGACCAGTGATGGGGGGAAATGCTTAGCTGAAGGAATATGGCCCTTATTGTAAACATAAGATTTTATGGATAGACCTAAATAGAAATCTATGCCTCTGGTATCGACTAATTGTATTCCATCGTCATTCATGGCTTGTTCAACGTCTGCGGTGGTGGCTAACATCTCTTTGCGCTCAGCGCGTGCTGTAAAATCACCTGCTTTAGGGGGGGCGCTCTCAGTGCTGACTGGGCGTTTTTCTGCCTTCCATTGGGCAAAACCGCCATCGAGCAAAGCCACATTATCGTGACCAAAATACTTCAGCGTCCAGTACACACGCGCTGCTTTGCCTAAAGTATCGACATTTTTACCGAGATGATTGATGACGATAGCGCTGTCATTATTGACTCCCAAACTGCGCATAGTGGCTTCAAAAGCCGCTTTTTCGGGCAACATTTTAATGAGTTTCACATCATTGACGACTTTTTTAGCACGCGCCTGCTTTTTCCAGTTCATAAAAATAGAACCCGGAATGTGGCCTTTAGCAAAGCTTTCGGGTTTTTTACGCACATCAATGGTCAGCACTTCATTTTGATGCGTCGCTAACCACTCCGTGTTGACCACAGGCCCTGGGACTTCAACAGCCACAGCCAGCGGACTCAATAAGCCCCCTAAACTCAGGCCAGCGGCGATACAAAAGTGTTGGATTTTCATATAAAGGCTCCTTTGGATTCAGCATTAATGGTTAGGTTTTTATAGTCATTGCGATTAAGCAACAGCCACAATATAGCAAAAAGACATCCGTTGTAGTACTCAAACTATCCGCTTTAAGCGCTTTAAGCGCTTTAAGCATTAAGACTTCTCTAACACCAGTAACTTATAAAAATAATTCTGGGTTTTGTAAGCCAGTTCTCGTTGTTTTAAGCTCTGCATTAAACCTTCCAGCCGTTGCTCACTGATGTTTAAATCAAACAATACTGCTTCACGTTGTTGTTCTATGGCTTGAATTAAATAACTAATAGACGGTGCGGTATCTTTTGTGATGTCGGTATAGTTTTGAATTTTAAAGCCCGTATTCGGCAGCCCTTGATCTAACACCTGACACAGAGAAGCCGTCATTTCATCCATGATCACCACTTGTCCGCCTGGGTTTAATAACGCCTGACATTTTTGCAATAACACGGTAGGTTGAATGTATTGCGCAGACTCTTGAAAAACAATGACATCTAACGGGGTTTGTGTCTGAAACTGTTCAAAAGCAGTGTGTACAAAGTGGGGCAAAGTGGGCATGTCCTGCAAACGATGACGTGCATATAAAATCTGATGATTATCGGGCGTGATGCCCGTGTAATCGTAGCCCATCTCGCTCAAACGCCGTGCTGTCGTGCCTAGCCCAATGCCGACTTCTAATAAGTGCTTCGGTGCAGGCGGTAGCGCCTTTAGCAACATCTCGGTGGCGGCTTGTTGAGCCTCTGATAAGCTCATGCCATCCTGCCACAGGCCATAATGTAAATAACTCAATGTGGTTTCTTGCTTCCACAAGGCTTGCGCGTAGACATTGAGGGGAAAACTTAAGGTCGGAAAGAGTATTTCATACATGATAAGGGTTTCGCTGTGCGTGTATTGAACAATAGACAGGATTATAGCGCTATACTAAAGCGTTTTTCCTCAAAGTCTGTATGAATACAGGGTATTTGCTGCTGTGTTTATAAAGACGCTCAAGCTTAAGTCTAAAAAATGCAAAATCACGAATACTACATGGCACATGCGCTGCGCTTAGCAGAAAAAGGATTGTGGACCACCGAACCCAATCCACGAGTGGGTTGCGTCTTAGTCAAAGACGGACGCATTGTCGGCGAAGGCTGGCACCAGCGGGCTGGAGAATCTCACGCAGAAATCCACGCGCTCAAGGCCGCAGGCGAGCAGGCACGCGGAGCCACGGCCTATGTCACGCTAGAACCCTGCTGTCATCATGGACGCACGCCGCCGTGTACGCAGGCGTTGATCAATGCAGGGGTGACGCAGGTGATTGCTGCGATGGAAGACCCCAATCCGCAAGTGGCAGGACAAGGTTTACAGCAATTACAAGCCGCTCGTATCGACACCCTTAGCGGCGTTTTACAAGCCCAAGCCGAAGCCTTAAACCCTGGCTTTATCAAACGGATGCGTGAAGGCCGCCCGTATGTGCGAGCGAAAATGGCGATGAGTCTGGATGGTCGCACTGCGATGGCTTCCGGCGAAAGCCAATGGATTACCGGAGCGGCGGCTCGTCAAGACGTACAAACCCTACGCGCACGCAGCTCAGCAATTGTCACAGGCATCGGCACCGTACTCACCGATGACCCGTCCATGACCGTGCGAGCCAGCGATTTACCCCTTCATTTAGAACAACCCGAATCCCTGCGCCAGCCGCTGCGCGTCATAGTCGATGCGAATTTGAGTATGCCTGTTCATGCCAAAATGCTCAGCTTACCGGGGAAAACGCTGGTTTTTACGGCAACAGATGATCTTGATATGCAAGAAGATTTACGCGAAGCAGGCGCAGAAGTCGTGTACTTACCCAGTCGAGAAGGTTATGTCGATTTTGTCGCCATGTATCAACAACTGGCTGAGCGTGAAGTCAATGAAGTGCATTTAGAGGCGGGGGCAAATTTGGCGGGAGCCATGCTGCAAGCGCAACTGGTGGATGAAGTGATGATTTATATGTCCCCCACCTTGATGGGCGACAAAGCGCGAGGATTGTTTCACTTGCCGCACTTAGAACAACTTGAACAACGCCTGCATTTAGACATCACCGACATGCGAGCCGTGGGGCAAGATTGGCGCATTAGCGCTCGCGTCTTGTACAACGTATAAACCGCTGATGTGGGCGATCTGCAAACGCGAACTGTTTAGCCTGTTTGTCTCCCCTTTTGCTTGGGTATTACTGGCACTCAGCCAATTGGTGCTGGCTTGGTTTTTTCTCATCAGCATTGATTTTTACCTCAACGGGCGCGACAGCCTCACCGCCGTACCCGGCGCACACGGTTTTAGCGCCTTAATCATCAGCGAACTCTTTGGCAAAACCGCGCTGCTTTCATTATTGTTGATGCCCTTGCTGAGTATGCGCAGTTTCAGCGAAGAACGCCGCCAACAGCGCCTAGCCCTTCTTCTGTCTGCGCCCGTCACCCCCGCCCACATCGTCTTAGGCAAATACCTCAGCCTGTTCTTTTTTAGCGCTGTGTTACTCGCCATGATCAGTCTCATGCCCCTGTTTTTACTCTTTGCAGGCGCATTAGACCTCGGTCATCTTGCCGCCGCCATGCTGGGCTTACTGCTGCTTCTCGCCGCCTTCAATGCCATCGGAGTCTTTTTCTCCTTACACACCCAATATCCCGCATTAGCTGCAATGGCGACTTTTGCCTTGCTATTGCTCTTATGGTTACTCGATTGGGCTGGCAGCAACGAAGCCCCCCTGTTTGCCTACCTCTCCAGCTTTAATCACTACGCCCCCTGGCTGCGCGGGCAATTTAATAGCCAACATCTCGGCTACTTCATCCTACTCACGGGCGGCTTTTTATTACTCAGCACGCGGCGTTTACAAGCCGAACAAGGTTTCATACACAATGCTTGGCAACGCTGGAGCTTGTGGGTCTTAATTCTTAGCGTCTCGCTATTGCTGGCAGCGGTTAGCCAGCGTTATGTGTGGCAAATAGACTGGACACAAGACCATCGTCACAGCCTTGCACCGCGCACCATACAACTCCTAGAACAACTCAAAGAACCCCTAGAAATCACCGTTTACGCCACCGAAGAAGCACGCTTACGGCAACGCATTCGCACCCTGCTAGAACTCTATCAGCAACATTCTGCACACATCGAATGGCGTTTCGTAGACCCCGAAAGCTTCCCCAGCGAAGCCCGCGCCGCAGGCGTTAGCCGCGATGGAGAAGTTCACATCCGCTACCAAAACCGCCAAGCACGAGTGATGCAACTACACCGCGTCGCCTTCAGCCAAGCCCTACACCGCTTATTGCGCGAACAACAGCGGCGACTCTCCTTCTTAACCGGGCACGGCGAACGCAAACCACTGGGCAAAGCCAATTTTGACTGGGGTTACTGGGGCACACAACTGCAAGAACAAGGCTTACTACTACACGATCTCGACCTCACCCAAATCATAGACATACCGCGCAACATCGACTTACTCGTCATCGCCGGCCCTCGTTTAGCCCTCGCACCAGGCGAAGTCAAAGCCGTGCAAGATTACGTAAATGACGGCGGACACTTGCTCCTATCCCTCGACCCCTCGCTCGCCCCAGATGCTTGGCAAGGTTTACAACCGCTGGCAGACGCACTCGGTTTAAAACTGCCCTTTGGCAAACTCATCGACCCCAACAGCAGCCGACTCTTCGGGCCGCGTAACGCCACCGTTGTCACCCTCAGCCAGTACCCCGAACACCCCGTCACCACAGGGCTAGGGCGCACCGTTTTTCCCGAAACCGCCGCCTTACAACTCCAAGCCCCCGCCGATTGGGATAGCCTGGTGTTTTTACGCAGCGCCGACAATGGCTGGCTAGAAACCGATATGGTCAACACGCCTGCCAAACGCGACGATAACGAACCCCGTCAAGCCTACGCCGTGGGCGTTTTATTTGAGCGCAGTCTCGATGAAAACAGCAGCCGCAAACAACGCATCGCGGTGTTAGGCGACGGCGATTTTCTCTCCAACGCCTATGTCGAAAACAACAGCAATTTAGACCTCGGCATGAAACTGCTGAACTGGTTAGTCGCCGACGAAGCCCTCATCGCCATTCCCGCCCGCGTCGCCCGCGATGCCGACCTAGAACTCTCGCCCCACCTACGCTTCATGCTGGTCTTCGGCTTTTTATTTGGCCTGCCCTTAGTGCTATTCGGCACAGGTCTTTGGATACTCTGGCATAGAAGCCGTAGTAGGATGGACAAAGCGTAGCGTGCCCATCAGCTATGCGATAGACCTGGCAGGTTTCAATACCACTGAAATATTTTCCCTATAGATAAAAAGGAGGGGGTTAAAACTTAATCTCTCCTTGAGCCAGTGCTCGCAAGGCCTGGGGATAAATCAGGTGCTCTTGTTCTAGCACTCTTGCGGCAAGACTATCGACATCATCATCGGCTAAAACGGGCACACGCGCTTGCGCGATAATAGGGCCCGCGTCAAGTTCTGGCGTGACAAAATGCACGCTGGCACCGTGTTCTTTAACGCCGGACTCAAGAGCGCGTTGATGTGTATGCAAACCTTTGAATTCAGGTAATAAAGAGGGGTGGATATTAATCAGTCGTCCGCTAAAGGCTTGGACAAATTCGGCACTTAAAATACGCATAAAACCCGCCAGCGCGACAACATCCGCGTGATGGGTTTGGATGCAGTGCTGCATCTGCTGATCAAAGCTTATTCGGTCGGGATAATCTTGGTGTTGAATCACCGCAGTGGGAATGCCTGCGGCTTGTGCAGTGTTAAGCCCTTGTGCATCAGCGCGATTGCTTAACACCAAGCAGACTTGATAGGGACAATCGGCTTGAGCGCTGTCGGCTAAAATGGATTGCATGTTACTGCCGCGCCCGGAAATAAGAATGGCGACTTGGGATGTGTGTTTAGTCATGGATGTACTTAAGAGGAAGAAGGCAAAGGCTTTTATAGCAAAATGACATCAGTTGTTAAGACTGCCAGTCCTTGGAGGACTGGCGGTCTTGGATTTGGCTCTACCGCAAGTTTTAGCTATAAAACGTATCTGAAACCTTTGCCATTCGTCTATTTGAAGATGTCAGCCAAAAAGGTTTTTAATTGGCTCCAGGAATCCTTATCCGCTTCTGCGTCATAGGCCAAAGGCATACTGAATTGCTCACCAAATTTGTCCGCATCAGGATTGGTGAAGCTGTGTTTAGCATTGGGATAGACCACGACGGAATAATCCACATCAGCCGCTTTCATTTCTTCTTCAAACAATTTGACTTGTTCAGCCGGAATCATCGGGTCTAACTGGCCCGTGAACACGCGGATTTTGGTATTAACCGCACCTTTTTTAGCGGGGGTTTTGGTGCCTAGACTACCGTGAAAACTGGCAACACCGTCTAAATCCATGCCGGAACGTGCCATGCCGAGCACCACACCGCCACCAAAGCAGTAACCTATCGCGGCTATTTTTTCTGCATCAACGCTGGCGTGTTTTTCTAAGGTGTCTTTAGCGGCGAGAAAACGCGCTTTAGCAGAGTCCATATTGTTCAGCACTTTCATCATGAAGGCTTTGGCATCTTTGGGATGCTCGGCTACTTTACCCTCGCCGTACATATCGACGGCTAATGCGGTGTAACCCATTTCTGCCAACATCCGTGCACGTTTACGGGCATATTCGTTGTGTCCCCACCATTCATGCACGACTAACACGCCAGGGCGTTTGTCCGTGATGGCATCATCGTAAGCAATATAACCTTTGAGTGTGACTCCATTGCTGCTGTAATCCAGGGCTTCGCCTTTGATTTCAGCGAGCACGGAGGTCGTGCTTAAGAGCACCGCTAAGGCTGCGGTTTTCAATAGTGGCTTCATATTCTTTTCCTTTGGGTCGTGTTGTTTAATGAAGTGTACGAATACTACATCGCGGCTGATTTTATCATGTTTGAAAGAGGGTTCTCATGTTGTGTGTGCGTTCTATTTTATCTGGCGAGAGGGAGAGCGCTGTGGCTGTTTTGTGGGCATTACTCAGCCAACCGCTGACGCAGCTCTTTCATCCGAAAAGCACGCGCCAGTTTAAGCAATTCAAACACCTCTTTGGCACAGTCTTCTTGTTGGCTGAGGTGATCTAAATGCTGAGTGATTTCTGTGATTTTGCCGCGTTCTGCCATGTTGTGCAGCGTGTCCCGTATGTCTTGAGGCAAATCAGTGACGTGAGCAGAGGCGTTGGGGGGCGTGCTAGATTCTTCGGCAGCATCATAAATCCATTGCAAAGAAGGCAAATGTGCTTGTAGACAGGCCAGCAAGGCTTCTGTTTCTATGGGCTTGCCCAGATGTTCTATACAGCCTGCGGCTAGACTGTTTTTTATATCTTCTGGAGATTGGCTGGCGGAAACGGCAACGACGGGGAGTCGCTTTAATCCAGGTAATTGATGTAAGCGCCGCGTGGTCTCTAAGCCATCCATGCCGGGCATACACACGTCCATTAATACTAGATGGGGTTGATAGTGTTCGACCCTGTTTAAGCAGCTTTCACCGCTGTCCGCTTCATACACAATAAAGCCTAAATTCAATAAGATATAGCGTAGTAAAGCGCGATTATCTTCAACATCATCGGTGACTAATACGCGCAAGGTTTGACCTTCTGCTTGTTCATAACCGCAAGGCGATGCTGAGTGTAGAGGCGGGGCTTGTGAGTGTTTCGCATTGGGTGACAAAATTTTAAGCGGTAATTTTAGTGTAAAGCAACAGCCTTCTCCGGGTGAGCTGCGTAAGCCTAAATGACCGTTCATGAGTTTAGTGAGGTTGCAGCTCAGGGCTAAACCCAAACCTGAGCCTTGAACTTTATAAGGATTATCCGCCAGTTGTACAAAAGGTTTGAAAACAGACCTTTGTTGTGTAAGAGGAATCCCTGAACCGGTATCGAGTATTTCAACCATTAATTGTTCATTTTGCCCATTAACCTGCATTTTGATACTACCTTGGGCGGTGAATTTAATCGCATTATCAAGAAGATGGCTGAGGATTTGTCGTAAGCATTTGGGGTCGATTTCAATGCTGCTGGGCAAAGGGCTGAGATATTTGGTGGTGAGTATTAAGCCTTTTTTTTCTGCTTGTTGTTGATAATGCTGGCTGATTTCTTTAAAGAAGGTGTCGAGACATAAAGGCTCATTTAATAATTCAAATTGTTCTGTTTCAATTTTGGATAAATCTAAAATATCATTAATCAAGTTTAATAAATGATTGCCGCCATTGAAAATATGTCCCAGTTGTTCTTGTTGTAAGATTGATAGTGATGTGTTGCGTTGTAAAATTTGTGCAAAACCTAATACAGCATTTAAGGGCGTGCGCAGTTCATGACTCATATTGGAGAGAAAACTTGATTTAGCTTGATTGGCAGCTTCGGCGGCTAATAAAGCGGATCGTAATTCGCTGGTGCGGATTTTGACTTGTTGCTCTAAACCTTTGGAATAGGATTCTAAAGTTTTCTCGCGGCGTTCAATTTCTTGCAGCATTTCATTAAAGACTGCTGCGAGATCGCCAATTTCATCATGATTTAAGTCGGCAGCCCGTAGGGTATAGTTTTTTTCTATGGACACGCGCCGCATTAAATGACGTAAAGTTTGAATGGGTGTGGAAAACAATTGAGGCAACCATAAAGACAATAATAAGATGAGTAACATGGACGCGGCTAGAATACTTAAACTCACCGACACTTGATGATTGAGTGCTTTTTGTACGTGCTTATGACTACTGACGAGATGAATCACACCCCATGTTTTCTCATTTACAACAATGGTGCGCAGAAAATGCGATTCGCCTTGTAGTACAAACAACTGCCCTTGTTCATTTAATGCTTTGAAATCAACATTGAGTGCTTGTATGGTGTGTTGCATGGTGGTCGCCACGGGCGATTCCATTAATCCCGGAAAAGCCGCAAACAAGACACCTTGAGCGTCGTAGACTAAGGCGGCCATAATGTCGGGATGTGAGCGTAAGGCGGCGAGGTTGCGGTGCGTTGCCGTCGCATCATCAAACATCAAACCATCGCTGGCTTGTGAAGCCAGCACACTGGCGAGTGGTGCTAGTTTGCTGTGCATTCGCGCTGAAAATCGGGTGAAGTCTTGATACAGCAAAGCGCCATTGGACAATAAGAGCACCAAGAGCGAAGCGCTAAAGACCAATAAACTGAGTTTGTAATGTATGGAAAGATTTTGTAAAGCTTTCATGATTCTGGACTCACGGCGTTCAGGTCGAAGTAAGGATGATAGGTGTGGCCTTTGCGTGCTCTGTGTTATTGATATACAGTCGGAGGTTTTGAGTGCCTTGACTCACATGATTTCTCGACACGCTGTCAACAGAGCCTAACCCCCCTTACAACATGCCTTAAATATGCCGACATTGATGTTTAAATCCCACCGTATTCTTCGCCTGCTGTGTAGCCTGTTGCTGTTGGGTGTGCTCAGCGCTTGCCAGCAAGATTCTGCATCGCTGATTCGCTTTGGTTTATCGACGGCACCGGTCAATCTTGACCCGCGTTATGCGACGGATGCCGAATCAGGCCGGATTAATCGTTTGGTGTATCGGGCTTTGGTGGATTTTGACACACAACTCCGCCCGATACCTGTATTAGCGCACTGGGTGACGCTCAGCCCCACGCAATACCGTTTTACGCTAAAGCCTGAACCTCAAGCCTTTCATGATGGCACTCCATTGGACAGCGCGGATGTGTATAGCACCTTTGCCTCCATTCTTGATCCCGCCACTGCCTCCCCGCATCGAGGTTCCTTAAAGCAAATCCAGTCGATGGACATCATTGATGAAATGACGCTGGATTTTCATCTGGAAAAACCTAATTTATTGTTTCCGGCCTTGCTTGCTGTCGGTATTTTGCCGCAAGAAAAAATCGCGGCACAACATCCTTTTAACCGTTATCCCATTGGTTCTGGGCCTTTTCGTTTTGTGCATTGGGAAGCTGCTAAGCCGCTGCGCTTAGAGCGCTTGCGAGACGCTCAGCACATTGAGTTTGTGCCCGTCAAAGACCCCGTGGTGCGGGTGTTGAAACTGCTGCGCGGCGAGTTGGATATGCTGCAAAGCAATTTATCCGCAGAACTCATGACTTGGCTTCAGCCGCGTGAAGATGTCAAGATTGAAACGTTACAAGGCAGCAATTTTGTGTATTTGGGTTTTAATTTAGAGGATGAGTTCACTGGACAACATAAGCTGCGTCAAGCCGTCGCTTATGCTTTAAATCGACAAGTCATCATTCAACGGCTGTTAGGCGATGCAGCGACACCCGCCAGTGCTTTATTGCCGCCTACGCATTGGGCAGGGCATCCGAACTTGCCCTTATATCCCTACGAGCCTGAAACGGCTCGCGCTCTGCTGGCAGACTTAGGCATTAGTCGAGAACATCCGGTGCGCTTGGTGTTTAAAACTTCCAATAACCCCATCAGCATTCGTCAAGCCACCGTCATCCAGCATCAATTAAAACAAGTGGGCTTGGATGTGGAGTTACGCAGTTATGATTGGGGCACTTTTTATAGCGACATCAAAGCGGGGCATTTTCAATTATTTAGCTTGTCATGGGTCGGGATCAAAACCCCAGATGTGTTTCGCTATATTTTCCATAGCGATGCGATTCCGCCACAGGGGGCGAATCGTGGACGTTTTCGAGACCCCCAAGCCGATCATTTTATTGAACAAGCCGAACAAGCTGACACGCTGGCGGCTCAAGCCGAAGCTTATCGAGCGTTGCAAGCCCGCTTATTGGATCGCTTGCCTTATGTGCCGTTATGGTACAAAGATCAAGTGTTAGTCACGCGCCCTAGAATAGCGGGTTATACCTTGCGAGCTGACGGCAATTACGACGCACTGACACAAGTCTTTTTGACATCGAAAACCTCCCCTTAGAGCCTATACGAAGATGGGGGAGCGAAGCGAAAATTCGCCCTTTTGAGGCAGGTTTTTCGGTTTTTTAAGGCGAATAGCGGGCTATTTGTTGATAAAAAGCGGAAAACCTGACCAAAAGGGCGGGTTTGCAGCCGATTATCCCATTTTCGTATAGGCTCTTAATCTTGGACATTATTCAACATGCGTATTTTAGGCATTGAGACCTCTTGTGATGAAACAGGCGTTGCAGTGTATGACAGCCAACAGGGTTTATTAGCCCATCTTCTGTACAGTCAAGTGGCCTTGCACGCGGAATATGGCGGTGTCGTGCCTGAACTCGCTTCACGCGATCATCTGCGCAAGCTCACGCCATTGATACAACAAGTGCTCACTAACAGCAGTAGCCACGGTCACATTGATGGTGTGGCTTACACCCAAGGGCCGGGCTTAATAGGCGCTTTATTAGTCGGCGCTTCCGTGGGGCGCAGCTTGGCTTGGGGCTGGGGCTTACCCGCCGTCGGTGTGCATCATCTTGAAGGTCATTTGCTGGCACCTATGCTAGAAGAAAACCCACCCGCCTTTCCCTTTTTAGCGCTGTTAGTCTCCGGTGGGCATACCCAATTAATTCAAGTCGATGGCATCGGTCAATACACCTTGCTGGGCGAATCGGTTGATGACGCTGCCGGAGAAGCTTTTGATAAAACCGCGAAATTACTTGGTTTAGGTTATCCCGGAGGGCCGGCCTTAGCGCAATTAGCAGAAAAAGGCGAACCTGGACGTTTCGTGTTTCCTCGCCCCATGACCCAACGCCCCGGTTTAAATTTCAGCTTTAGCGGCCTAAAAACTGCCGCCTTAAACACCTGGCAAAAACTAGAACAACAAAGCGATCCACAAGCACAAGCCGATATAGCCCATGCGTTCCAAACGGCGGTGATCGATACTTTAGCCATCAAATGTCGCCGAGCTTTACAACAGACTGGGTTAAAACGCCTGGTCGTAGCAGGCGGAGTCAGTGCCAATCAGCGCTTGCGTGAGGCGTTGGCAGAGTTATCTGAAGGCTGGGGAGCGCAAGTATATTATCCGCGCCTGGAGTTCTGTACGGACAACGGAGCCATGATTGCCTATGCAGGCTGTATGCGCTTACAACAAGGGCAGCAAGAACCTTTAGCTTTTCGCGCCACACCGCGTTGGCCCTTAGAAGAATTGAATTCATCACAATGATGGTGAAAAAAATTTGACAATCCAAAAATCGCTTATATAATGCACCACTTCTTTCAGCGGGAATAGCTCAGTTGGTAGAGCACAACCTTGCCAAGGTTGGGGTCGCGAGTTCGAGTCTCGTTTCCCGCTCAAAACTATTCTCTCCTTGTAAAGCGACGTTATGCGGTTAAATGGCTGAGTGGCAGAGTGGTTATGCAGCGGCCTGCAAAGCCGTGGACGCCGGTTCGATTCCGACCTCAGCCTCCATTTTCTACACGCTTACAAAGTTTTGAAATAGATTAAGATATGCCGCCTGCCCGGGTGGCGAAATTGGTAGACGCAAGGGACTTAAAATCCCTCGGTACAAAATACCGTGCCGGTTCGAGTCCGGCCCCGGGCACCATCCCCCTTCTTGTTATGCCCCCCCCAACATCCCAATAAACACAGCCTGTCCAGGCATATTTTTACTTTACTAATGCCCATATTAGATATTCAAGAGACAATCTATTCTGAAATTATGGGTAAAATTCAATTCAAACTTTCACCTAAATCTAAAAAACAAAAAGAGCACTTAGTAAGAAAGGTTTTATTCTCGTAAAAGCTCGCTGGTTCATTGAACGTTCTAAAGAAAATGCCAATAATAAACTCAAATGGTCTTTTGTACGTCTTATGTTAAAAAGAATGACGGCTAATTCTTAAAGATTTCAAATGGCTTCTATAGCACTCAACTGACAGTTATTTTAGAGGTATGAAAAACAGTAAAACAGATACCCCATAAATTTTAATGCGATGGTTCTGCCCTCCCTCA
This sequence comes from Thiotrichales bacterium, assembly GCA_016744475.1. Classification (GTDB taxonomy): domain Bacteria; phylum Pseudomonadota; class Gammaproteobacteria; order Beggiatoales; family Beggiatoaceae; genus BB31. The sequence goes on from JADGEH010000001.1 coordinate 18,786, forward strand.
AATAAACGAAAAACCAGCCTCAATCTCACTTCTTTGTGCTACAACGCCTCCCCACACAACAAGTCAAATATAAGATGTTTTTTTCTGGTATGGTTTTGGCATTTCAGTGGTAGTGCTTTGTCATATCTCATTCTTTGGGTGATGTGTCTCACCACGGAGGCACGCAGAAGTCACAGAGAAAAACCTTTAAAATACAACTCAGTGCCTTCTATGTCTCCGTGGTCAAAAAATTCATTCCACTTCTTAACCCCCTGTAAAAATACCCATGCCTAAAAATACGCGCAAAGATTGGTGGCTAGGACTCATCCTCGGTCTTGGACTCACTCTCATAGCCCAGACACACTGGTTGCAGCCGCTAGAACGCGCCCACTATCACTCGACAATGGGTCTGCTGAACTTTGCCCCGCAAGCCGACATTGTTCTGCTAGAAATAGAAGCGGATCAATGGCCTGCATTAAGCGGTGAAGTGTTGCCCCGTAGCCTATTCACGCAAGCCTTACAACGCTTACACAGCGCACAGCCTAAACTCATTGCGAACACCGTATTTTTCAATCGTCTGCAATACGGCGAACTGGCCCAGCAAACGCGCAAAGCGGTGGAGTTTTATGACAGTAGCCGCTTAGTCAACACCGCACACACTGGCGTTTTGCAGCAAGAAGTGTTTGAACTGGGACAATATTTACATCAAATACAGCGCACCGCGAATCCCGAAGAGGCATTGGCTCAAGCCTTAACACAGGCTCAGGTCGTGCAAGCCATTCCCTTTGCCGCCCACCTATACGGCAACAATGCGACACAACATTCCTTATTAGGCTTAGATTGGCTACCACAAAATGTGTTGCGTCAGCGTTTATTGAGACATCAAATTTATACCAAATTTTCCGCAGCCCCCGCACCGCCCAGTCAAGCCGCGCTCATCATTCCGCCCATTGCGCCTTTGCAAGAAAATAGCATCACCTTATCGCTCCAAACCTCAAACCCACCCGACAAGGCGCTAGAACCCCTGGTGGTGCAGTTCCAAGAATATTATTTCCCCACCTTGCCATTACAATTAGCTACTCAAGCGTTAGGCTTGAAACACAGCGATATTCAAGTCAGCCTGGGTCACGGCGTGCAACTCGGCGAGCACTCCATCAACACCGATGCGACATTGCAATTACGCCCGTTTTATTATCAAACGCCCTTTCCTCGCGTCCGCTTTCAAGAATTATTACAAGACTCTTTTGATCTCAGCCTACTAACCGACAAAATCGTCTTAATCGGCTTGGCAAATAGCGCCTTAAACGATCAGGGCAGCAGCGACGTACAAAGATTGGCACACAGCCTCAGCAGCTTATTGCAAGACCATTACCTCAACCGTCCAGAGGCCGTGACCTGGCTTGAATGGGGATTATTCGGTTTAATCCTGCTCTACCTCAGCCTTCTGTTACCTCGCCTCAATGTTTGGGCGGGTGCGCTGAGCAGCCTATTCTTGTTATTGGGTTTAAGCATCTTGCCCTGGGCGGCGATGCAATATTGGCATTGGTGGCTATCTACGCTACTGCCGCTGTTATTGTTAATCAGCGGATATGCGGTCTGGTGGCTGAGCCGTTTGTGGCTGAATTGGTTGCGCCAAGCACAAATGAGCGCAGAAGGCATTGAAGCCAATCGCTTGCTGGGATTAGCCTACCAAGGCCAAGGGCGTTTGGAACTGGCCTTTGAGAAATTCAGCTTATGCCCGCTTAACGATGACATGTTGGGGCTTTTATACAATTTAGCGCTGGATTTTGAGCGCAAACACCACACCAAAGAAGCGCTGGCGGTGTATCGTTATATGGCAGATGGCACGCCGGACTATCGAGATATTGAACAACGCCTGCAACGTTTACAGCAGCAAAAAAAACGCTTACCCCAAAAAGGCCGCTATGATCTCAGTCATTGGCTAGAAGAAAACAGTGAATTGCGCAAACCCATGCTGGGGCGCTACCAAGTGGAGAAAAAACTCGGCAAAGGCGCGATGGGCGTGGTGTATTTAGGCAAAGATGCCAAAATGGATCGCATGGTGGCGTTAAAAACGCTGTTGCTCTCAGAAGAATTTGAAGGTGAACAACTCGAAGATGCCACTCAGCGTTTTTTCCGTGAAGCCTCCGCCGCAGGGCGCTTAACCCACGAGCATATTGTTGCCGTATACGATGCGGGCGAAGAAGATAACCTCGCCTACATTGCGATGGAGTTTTTCAAAGGCAGTAATTTGATGCCTTACACACGAAAAGACAATTTATTACCCATTGATACCGTATTCGATATTGCGATTCATGCCGCTGAAGCTTTACAGTATGCGCATACACAAAATGTGGTACACCGCGACATCAAACCCGGCAATATGATGTTCAATCCTGGCAATGGTCAATTAAAGTTGACCGATTTTGGCATCGCCCGTATCACGGATACCAGCAAAACCAAAACAGGGGTGATTTTAGGCACCCCCTCCTACATGTCGCCAGAGCAACTGGCGGGAAAACTCGCCGATGGGCGCTCAGACTTATTCTCTTTGGGGGTCACTTTGTATCAATTATTCACCGGCTGCTTACCCTTTCAGGCAGATTCTATGGCCAGCCTGATGTTTCAAATCAGCCATGATCCACACCCCTTATTACTCGATAAACGCACGGATTTACCGCCATGCTTGCCCACGGTGCTCGACATCTTGTTACACAAAGACCCTGACCAGCGTTACGCTGACGGTGCTGCCACTGCACAAGCCTTGCGTGAATGCCGTGATACCTGGATTCAAAGCCAGTATCAACCGCTTCCCTCACCTTTTATCGACCCGCCTGCGGACATCTAACAGTATGAGTTATCAGGGATATTTGCACATTGCCCAAGCGACTGACCCTGGTCTGGTACGGGATCACAATGAAGATTACATCGACCATGATGCGCCACTGGGTGCCGTCACCTTAGCCGACGGTATGGGCGGTTATCAGGCAGGCGAAATCGCCAGCGAAATCGCCGTCACCCAAATCATGCAAGAAATCAAAACCAAGGCGCACAGCTTAGTGCTGGGTGAAAAAGACGACACATCCGGTTATCGTCATGCCAGCCTGCTGCTCCAACAAGCCACGCTAAAAGCCAATCAAGCCATTTACCAAAGCGCCCAAGCACAGCCTGAATTTTATGGTATGGGCACTACCGTGGTCGCCGCCTTGTTTTATGATGATTATCTCAGCATTGCCCATGTCGGCGATTCTCGGTTGTACCGCGTGCGTGCGCAGCAATTAGAACAACTGACCAAAGACCACTCCGTGCTGCAAGAACTGGTCGATCACGGTTTTTACACCGCCGAACAAGCACGACATTCACCGAATAAAAACCTAGTCACACGCGCACTGGGGGTCAACATGGATGTCAAAGTGGATTTAACCGAAGTCGCGGTGAAAGCCAATGACTTGTTTTTGCTATGTTCCGATGGCTTAAATGACATGCTGGAAGATAAACACATCGAAAAGCTGATGAATCAACAGCAACCGTTAAACACCATCGCAGAAGAACTGGTGAAAGCTGCTAACCAAGAAGGCGGCGAAGACAACATTTCCGTCATTTTGGTTCAAGCCTCTAACGACAAACAATTCATCCAACACCGCACAGCGTGGTGGCAGCGCTGGTGGAAATAGTCCCGGATACAAGGCTTAGCCTTGTATTCACAGGAACATCAGCGCTTGCAACCTGTCTATTATTTCCATTCTCCAAAGCCCCTAAAACCTCATGATCCAAGCCTCACTCAAGCACCTAAACACCGCCTTAACAGCAGCAGAATTGCGCGGTGCTTCCATCACTTTTACTCGTTGTAGTACCGATACGCGCAGCCTGGAACCAGGGGCTTTGTACATTGCTCTGTGCGGTGAGCGCTTTGATGGACATGACTTTATTTCGCAAGCCGAGCAACAAGGGGCGGCGGCACTCTTAGTCGAACGCTGGGTAGACAGCGCCTTACCACAAGTGCGCGTGCCGGATACCCGCGTCGCCTTGGGCGAACTGGCGACGGGGTGGCGTTCACAATTCGATGTCCCCGTCGTGGCGATCACTGGCAGTAACGGCAAAACCACGGTCAAAGAAATGCTGGCGGAGATTTTCCGCGCCGCTTGCGGTGCAAACAGCGCCGTCTTAGCCACGCAAGGCAATCTCAACAACGACATCGGCGTGCCTTTAACCTTGTTTCGCTTAGGCGCAGAACACCAATATGCGGTGATCGAAATGGGTGCGAATCATCCGGGAGAAATCGCTCAACTGACGCAAATGGCACGGCCTCACGTTGCTTTAATCACTCAATGTGCGCCCGCTCATTTAGCGGGTTTTGCCAGTATCGAAGGTGTTGCACAGGCGAAAGGGGAGATTTTCCAGGGTTTACAGGGGCACAACGCGACGGCGGTGATTCATCAAGAAGAGACGTATACCGAATATTGGCGCGGACTGAATACGCAACACTCGATACTGAGTTTTGGACTCAACACGGGTGATGTGTTTGCGCGTCAATGGCACACCGAAGAAGGGCAACAGCATTTCATGCTACACAGTCCACAAGGACAAATACCGATTCAACTCCCCTTGCTGGGACAACACAATGTCACCAATGCGCTTGCCGCCGCCGCTTGTGCATTGGCTTGCGGCTGCACGCTGACGCAGATTCAAGCAGGTTTAAGCCAGATGCGAGCCGTCAAAGGACGCTTGCAAGCCTTGACGGGAACACGCGATAGCCTGTTGATCGATGACACTTACAACGCTAACCCGACTTCTTTGCAAGCGGGTTTACAGGTGCTGGCACAATGTCAGGCTCCGCGTTGGTTAATCTTGGGGGACATGTTAGAACTCGGTGAAGCCAGCGAACATTATCATGCGCAAGCAGGCCAGCAAGCCCAAGCCGCAGGCGTTGACACCTTGCTGGCGACTGGCGAATATAGCGCCGCCACCGTGCAAGCCTTTGGTCATAACGCCCAACATTTCGCCCAACAAGCTGATTTAATCCGCTACGCCCAACAACATTTACCCGCACACGCGGCTGTTCTGATTAAAGGCTCGCGCAGTTTACACATGGAAAAAGTCGTGCAGGCTTTGACAAGCGATAAGAAAGACTGTTAGAAAGAGTTCATTAATACTTTTAGCTCAGGAGATAAACATGCGTCACTTTTTATTCATCATGATATGCAGTCTGCCGCTGGTACTCGGTGGCTGTGCGAGTTCCGTACAATACGGCGATCCCACCGCAGTCGAAACCGTAGACGAAACCTTTGGCTCCACCGATTTGCAGCAAATTGCCGCCAAAATGGTCGATTCTATGCTGACTTTTCCCACCGTCATGCAACTCACCGCGCATCGCCAGCCCGTGTTGTATGTTGAAGGCATGAAAAATAAAACCCGCGAACACATCGACTTGGAATCCATCACTGACACCATTGTGAGCAAATTGATGCGTTCGGCAAAATTCCAGTTTGTAGACAAAGCCACCCGTGATTTAGCCCGCCAAGAACTTGGCTTTCAAAACGATAGCGGCATGGTCGATACCAACAGCGCCACGCAAATTGGTCGCCATATTGGGGCGCAATACATGCTGCATGGCAATATCAGCAGCATCACCAAAAACAGCAAAAGCACTAAAGATGTGTATTACAAATTCACCTTAAAAATGATTGATTTACAAACCGGCATATTGACTTGGCAAGATGAAAAAGAAATTCGCAAAAGCGTTAGCCGTTCTTGGTTTGGTTTGTAAGCCCGGTCTTTTACTCGCGCTGTTGCTCATGGTGAACAACAGCGCCTCATAGTCTTATCTCATGTTCCACTGCGCCCTCTATCAACCTGAAATTCCGCCCAATACGGGCAACATTATTCGCTTGTGTGCCAACACGGGGATTCAACTCCACCTGATTCATCCTTTAGGTTTTGTGCTGGATGATAAACGCTTGCGGCGGGCGGGTTTGGATTATCACGAATGGGCGAATGTGCAGGAATACGAAGATTATCCGGCCTTTCTGCTCGCACATCCTCAACAGCGCATTTTTGCTTGTTCCACCAAAGGACAGCACAGTTACACGGAAGCCGAGTATCGCACTGATGATATTTTTCTGTTCGGCCCAGAAACTCGCGGTTTGCCCGCAGAGATTCTTGACAGCCTGCCTGCCGCGCAGATGATTCGCATCCCCATGTTAGCCACCAGCCGTAGCTTGAATTTATCTAACGCAGCCGCCGTGATTCTTTACGAAGCCCTGCGACAACAAGCCTTCCCTTTCGAGTAAATCCGTATGCGACTGACGGCACTGATGTTTTTTTTCGGTGTACTCAGTGCTCAACAATTTCCTATATTGCCCGCTGTAGATTGGCGACTGTTGTCGCTCAGCAGCTTTTTCTTACTCCTCCTGCTGCACCGATACCAACGCCACCGCCCCCTGCCTTTTTATCTTTCTCATCTATTGGTTTTTATGCTGGGTTTGAGCTGGGCGGCTTGGCGTGCTGACATCATATTAGAGCCGCAACTCGCCCTTCATTTGCAGCAACAAAACCTTCAAATACAAGGCATCATCAACAGCTTACCCATATCTAAAGACACCCATTTACGGTTTGAATTTGACATTCAGCGCTTACAGTTTGAAGGGCGTAATTATCCCAGCCCAGGGCGCGTGCGCTTAAGTTGGTATGCGCGTGGAACACAAAAGTTACCCGATGTCCGTCCAGGTGAACGCTGGCAATTTAATGTACGGCTTAAACGCCCGCACAGCAGCTTAAATCCGGGCGGTTTTGATTATGAAACTTGGTTATTTCAACAACGTATTCGTGCCGTCGGCTATGTGCGCAACAAGCCCGCGCCACAGCGACTAGAAGGAGAGACGTTTCATGCAAAACACTGGATTGATCGGCAACGTCTAGCGCTATTAAACGCTCAACAAACGCATTTTTCTGAACACCCTCATGTGGGCTTTCTCAGCGCTTTAAGTATCGGTGTGCGTGGGTATTTGAGTGAGACTCACTGGAAGCTGTTTCGTGCCACCAACACCAATCATTTATTAGCCATTTCGGGCTTGCATATTGGTCTCATCAGTGGCTGGGTATTTTTCTTAACACGATGGTTTTACAGCTATTTAGGCGGGCGTTTATTGCTTTATCTTCCTGCATTTTATCCAGCAGCCATCGCCGCATGGCTAAGCGCCAGCCTTTACACCGCATTAGCAGGCTTTTCCCTATCCACCCAACGCGCTTGGATCATGCTAACGGTCTTTTTGCTCAGTCGAATATTGGGCAAACATTTACCGCTGGCACACAGCTTTGCTCTCGCATTAATCGCAGTGTTGGTCTATGACCCGCTGAGCGTTTTAAGCCAAGGTTTTTGGCTATCATTCAGCGCCGTCGCTCTCTTACTCTATGCCTTTTCCAGCAAAACTCCGCCGCTGCTCACCTGGCGGCGCTTATTAAAGCAGTGGCAAGAACTCAAGTCGTTCAGACATACTGGTGCCTTATGCTACTTTCAAACTAAGCGTATCGGGCATATCACCGTCACCCCGCAAATAGTCATTTTTCTCGGCTTAATGCCGCTGCTTTTGTGGTGGTTTGGGAGCTTATCCGCCATATCTATTATCGCCAATATAGGTGCGATTCCGCTCATGGGCTTATTGATTGTGCCGCTAGTTTTGCTCGGCAGCATTTGCCTATTGTGGTGGCCTTTTATCGGCATTCCTTTGTTAAACCTAAGTCTTGAATGCGCTCATTACCTCATCGCCAGTCTTACTTGGCTGCAAAGCATACCGGGGCTGACCATCAGCCTTCCTCATCCGCCGCTGTGGGCGGTGTTACTCGCGAGTGTAGGAGCCTTGTTATTGCTGTTACCGCATTATGTATTGATGCGTTATTGGGGGATCGCGTGGTATTTGCCGCTGCTGTTTTACGCACCACCCAAACCCAAATATGGCGAATTTCATCTGACTTTATTAGATGTCGATCAAGGTTTATCCGTGCTCATACAAACCCAGCAACACAGCTTGCTATATGACACAGGCACCGATTTCTTCGGCAAAGTCGCTGTTTTGCCTCATTTGCGCCATCAAGGTATTCGACAACTCGACACCCTACTCATCAGTCATACCGATTGGGATCATATTGGCGGGGCACAGGCCGTGCTACGCGAGTTACAGGTCAACAGGCTGATGAGCAATGCGCCCGCACACTTTGCACAACAACATATTCAGGTACAACCGTGTGTGCGCGGACAGCATTGGACATGGGATGGAGTCAACTTTGACATTTTGCACCCTCCTGCGTCATATCATCGAACATCCCGTAATGACCACAGTTGCGTGCTCAAAATCAGTGTGCGAGACAACCCTCGCTACAGCGCTTTATTGTTGGGGGATATAGAAAAAGGCGCGGAATTCGATTTACTGATGGATAAGTCAGAGCACTTATCGGCTGAAGTCTTAGTCGTGCCTCACCACGGCAGCCGCACCTCATCCATGACCACCTTTGTAAAACACATCAATCCGAGTTACGCCTTGTTTCCAGTGGGTTATCAAAACCGCTACCGACTGCCGCACCCTCACGTACTCAGCACCTATCAACAAGCTCACAGCCACATTTTCAACACCGCAGAGGATGGAGCCATCAGCTTATACATAGGCGAACAAGGCGTGTCTCAAGTACAAACAGCCCGCGCCCAGCAAAGGCGTTACTGGCGCGGGCGGTGACTCACTGCAAGGTAGGATGTGGTGAGGAACGAAGCACATCATTCAACTAAGAACATTGACGGTGTACTAGGTAGAAAAGGCTCAAAAACTATACTTCAAACCTAGATTAAAACTGCGTCCACGATTAGCAATGCCTTGTTCAAACAAGGCAGGTTTAACCGAGTGATAATAATCTTCATTCAATAAATTATTAAACTTGGCAGAAATAGTCATCTGTGGATTAAGCTGATAATGCACAGCCGCATTCACCACCCAATAAGCGGCTAAGCGATTCATCACCCCGCCTATGGCTTGTTGCTCCACCTCGTCATGAAAATATGTATTCAGATTGAAATGCCAATCATCACGTTGATAGTGAGCCATCATAGAAAAAGTTTGTTGTGGAAAACGCTGAGGGGCTTCTTCTGTGGCTGAGAAATAACTATAGGCCATACGCAAGATAACATCTTTAAAGGGTTCAAGCGTCGCTTCTAATTCCCAACCTTCAGTCGTTAATACTTCTTCAGTATTCATGAAAATACGTTGATTGCTGGCATTAAGTTGCGTATCAATCAAATCTTGATGACGGCTATGAAACCAGGTTAATGTGGTTTGTGCTTTATCACGATAAGTTTGTAACCAGGCTAACTCCACCGTTTTAATCTTTTCGGGTCGCAATTGCGAATTACCCGTTAATACACTACTTAACTGGCGGCGGGAAGGTGCTCGAAAAGCTTCGCCATACATCATTTTAAAACTCGTATTCGCTGATAAGGCATAGAGCATCGATAAACGTGGATTCACTGAATTGCCAAAATCAGAATAACGATCATAACGAGTGCCTACAGTCGCTGACCATTGATCATTGATCTGATATTTATCCTGAATATATAGACTGATAATATGCCGAGAATTTTCACTAGAACGCGGCATTCCTTCCTGGATGTCTCCCGCATAATCTGTCAATGCACTGGGTACACCGCGTGCCACATCCAAGGTTTGATTTAAGGAACTTGAACGATAATTTGAAGCAAACCGATCTTTTACATTATCTGGTTGCCGCCAATCTAAGCCCGCAAATAACTCATGTTTTTTATTTAAAACATAACGCCCTTCTATGCCTAAAGACCATTCACGTTCTTTAGAAACACCGCCGTTTAATAAGGCGGCTTGCTCATTACCTGTAGCCGCTTTCACTTGATCCGCAGACAGTGTTTGCATCACCGTATTATCGTTTTGCCAGGAATACCCGGTATGTAGTTTTAATTCATACAAGGCTTCATCAAATACCGTGTATTGCAAACGCGCAAAATGGCTATCAAATTGAACTTCATTTACCTCGCTAATATCGCTCGCCAAATAAAAATCAGGTAAAGACTGATGATGATAACGCAACAACAACTTCCATTGCTGATACTGCACATTCAAATACAAATCTTGCTGTTGTCGAGGGTCTCGAACGCTGTCTAATTCTCCCACCAAGGTTTCAGCATACGAATCCCCCGCATCTTCAAAGTAACGGGCAGAAGCAGACCATTTCCAGTCACGTCCTGATTTAGACATATTGATATACGCCTCACGACTGTCAAACTCACCCACACTCACATAAGCTTCGTTTAACTCATCGTCCGTAATAATATTCACCACCCCCGCAAAGGCGCTGGTGCCATACAATGCCGAACCCGGCCCACGAATGATTTCAACCCGTTTGACATTATGTAGAGAAATAAAATGATTCAAGCTCAAAGCACCGCCGCTGCGATCATTATTCAAGCGCTGCCCATCCAACATAAACAAGACATTGTAAGAAGCCTGTGGAGTCGTCCGCCCGCGTGCTGCCACCATATAACCTTGACCAAAAACAATTTCACGGGTCGCAATAAAACCCGGCACAAAATTCAATAACGTCTCGACCGATTCAATCCCCATCCCCTGAAGCTCTTGGCGGGTAAACACCGTCACCGAAGAAGGCGCATCTGATATGTGCTCTGAGGTTTTAGACGCCACTTCTACTTCCACTTCGAGTAATTGCTCAAACGACATGGATAGCAAAGATTTTGTTTGTGAACGCAAGGCCGTAGGTGTTTCTAAATCTTTAGCTGCCCACAACACGGGCACAAGACAAGATATAGCGACATAAGTACAAGTATTTTTGATAACAGCGATCATTTTCATATTCAAAAGCTTTGGTGTTATGGAATAAAAAGACAACTCACATCCAGTTTTTTCCACGCTATGCAAATCCCAAGGTGAAGCAATTCAGATAAAAGCTGCTGATGATGAATCTATTTTACGCTTAAATGTGACAGAAAATAACATTTTTGGCGCTCCAATATTGATGTCAGCCCCCAATATAGGGGCAATAAATCAGTTATACGTCCACCTATCAGTTCTTAGAGCCTATACAAAGATGGGGAATCGAAGTGAAAATGCGCTATTTTGAGGCAGGTTTTTCGGTTTTTTAAGGCGAATAGCGGGCGTGTGTTGATAAAAAGCGGAAAACCTGATCAAAAGGGCGGATTTGCAGCCGATTATCCCGTTTTCGTATAGGCTCTTAACTACGATGCTCCAGTCCCACTGAAATATGATCCCTTTATCGGTACTGACCGCAACGTAGTCAAAATGGCATTCTCATGCGACGAGCTTGTAAAAGAACCTCGTTTTAAGCTAAGCATCATTTATCTAGTTCCCAAGCGCCGAGGCTGTAAAAGAACCGCCTTCAGGTTATCCTATATGCCCATCATAATATTTTGCCAAAAGTAAACAAAGCCTATGACATCGCGCCGCTATAAAGTTGGGTTTAATCGCCAACAAACGACCTTTTTACCGCCAAGCCTAGATGAATAGGTGTCAGAAGCGAATGTGGTGAGAGCCATTGATACGTATGTCGAATCTTTGGATATGGCAGCCCTTGGTTTTAGCCACACTGAAACGGACAACAAGCGAGGTGATGGTCAACCCGCTTATCCGCCCTCAATGCTGCTGAAGTGCTATTTATATGGCTACATGAATCGTGTTCGTTCTAGCCGCCGTTTAGCCCGAGAGGCGCGACTCAACGTAGAATTAATGTGGCTGTTACAGTGCTTCAAGCCAAGTCATGCCAGCATTGCCCATTTCCGTAAAGACAATCTAAACGCTATCAAAGCAGTGAACCGAGATGTTGTCCAAATGTGTCGAGAAATGAAGCTCTTTGGTGCGGAAGAAGCCTCAATTGATGGCACATTGATGCACGGTCATGCCAGCAAAGGCAGTATTTTTAAACGCGAACAATTGGAAAAAGAAACGCAAAAACTCGAAAAAGCCATAGACCACTATCTTGCGAAACTTGAACAAAGTGACCCATCAGACACTGATTTGCCTTCACATGAAGACAAGCCATTATCTGAAAAACTCGAACGCTTAAAAGAACGCCAAACCACCTGCCAAGAACGCCTAAAAAAACTTGATGAAAATGGTGAAAAACAGCTTTCAGAAACAGATTCTGATGCCCGCTTGCTCAACAAACGCGGACACACCATGGCGGGCTACAATGTACAAATAGCGGTCGATGTTAAACATAAACTCATCATTCACAACGAAGTCGTACAAGACAACAACGACACTCAACCACTTGAACCGATGGCGCTTAAGACCAAAGACATACTGGACACCGAAACCTTAACGGTCAATGCAGACACAGGCTACGAAAACCACGAACAAATAAAAGCCTGTGAAGATGCGGGCATCATCTCCTATGTTCCGCTGGCCGATAAAGCTGCACCGATTCGTGCAGAGGGACGCTTCACCCATGCGGAATTTAAATAGGATGCGGCTACAGACAGCTACCGTTGCCCTGCAGGCGAAATGCTGACACGCCAAGGTACACACACTAAACGCGGACAAAAGCGCGGACGCTATGCCTCCAAAGCCAGTGGCTGTGCGCAATGCCCACAACGCAAACAATGCTGACCCAAGAAAACACCCTATCGACAGCTTTACCGTTGGAAACATCAAGAAGTCATTGACCGACATCGCGCCCGTATGGAGAAAGATGGACGGGAGCATATGAAACGACGTGCTGCTACGGTTGAACATCCATTTGGCACAATGAAAGTCAACATGGGCTGGCAGCACTTCCTCATGCGAGGGCTAGAAAAGGTGCGAGCCGAAATGAATGTGCAAATGTTGACCTACCATTTTCAGCGTGTTTTGAACATTGTCGGGATAGTGGCGTTTAAAAATCACCTAAAACAGCGAATTGCAGCATAAATGGGGAGATATTCCCTTTTTTTGCCCTGAAATGCTCAAAACATCATGATTTCGAGTTTTTTAATGTCATTAAAACCACATTGGAGGCAGTTCTTTTACAGCCTCGCCGCTTGGGAATTCATCCTTGCCAGCGTTGCTGGCTGTACAGACCGCAACACAGTCAAGACAGCATTCCCAAGTGGCTCTTAGGAACGAGGTAATCGCTTAGCCTCCCCTCCTTGAAGGAGGGGATTGAGGGGTGGTGAGCAAAGGCATTCATTCCTTGACAAAAAATCGAAGGAAAGAAGCTCTCCATCACCACCCCCTCGCCCCCTCCTGCGAGGAGGGAATAAAACCAACGGCTTGCAATGCTACTTGGCTTAGAGCCTATACGAAGATGGGGAATCGAAGCGAAAATTCGCCATTTTGAGGCAGGATTTTCGGTTTTTTAAGGCGAATAGCGGGCGTGTGTTGATAAAAAGCGGAAATCCTGACCAAAAGGACGGATTTGCAGCCGATGGTCCCATTTTCGTATAGGCTCTTAACTAAATGGCAGTGACGGAGACGGTGGGAACGAGGTCAAAATTTAACTGGAGTGCCAAACCGTAGTTTGGCACGCGAAGCTTTCGTGTCAAACTACGGTTTGACACTCCTAAGCTGCTCCAACACATACTGCAACTCGGCGATGTGCTCAAAATACAACGCAGGGTCTTGTGCCAAAGCAGGGTCACGATGGCCTTGCAACAGGCTTTGTAGATTGGTGATGAAGGCTTTGTCTGAATCACTCAATGAACCTTGTAAATACTCCGCCAACTGCGCCCCCAGTGCTTGGATTGCCGCCTTGTCTTGGCTTTGCAATACCTGCAACACCGCAAGGCATAAACGCCCGCCACCGCTGTGGTTTTCGCCGCCATCGCGGCGATAGGCGAGATAGGCGGCGACGGCCTTGGCTTTGGCATCGGCGGCGGCTTGGGGGTGGTTTTCGGCCTGTTCTAACAGATGGAGAATCATCCAAGTTTTCCACGGTTCTGCGGTGTGACCATAGGCTTGTTTACATTCAATCGCACGCAGCAATTCGCGGCGGGCTTCGCTGTAGCGTTGTAGTTTAATAAGTGAGGCAGCGATATTGTTGCGAAAATTCAAGCCAAATATAGACGGCACATTGTATTATCCTTTGCTATTGAGCAATTTAGGAGAAACTACATGAGAAATAGGCTGATCATAATGTTGTTTATCGCGCTGACTGTGCCAGCGGTGCAAGCGTGGGAATTGCCGTCGTTTCTAAGTCCAGACGAATCCAAAGCCGAGGAACTCTACAACAAGGCACTGGATTTGGAAGTGCAAAATCAAGCAGACAAGGCATCACTGTATTATCAGGATATTCTGACGCGCTATCCTGATACCGAAACCGCGAAAGCTGTGCGGAAGAAAATGGAGGATGCAAAAGAAGCCAAGGCGGATGCCGTTTACCAAAAAGCACTGCAAGCTGAAGCCAGACAAGATTTTGCTCAGGCATTGGTATATTGCCGCGAAGTGATTAACCGCTATCCTGATACCCGTAGCGCAAGCACAGCGCAAAACAAGCTGGCGGATTTGGAACAGGCGCAGCAAGCTGCTCAAACGCGGCAACAACAACGCGAAGCGGAACAGCAGCAACAACAGGCTCAACAAGCGATTGACGACCTGTATCAAAAAGCCCTGCAATATGAAGCGCGTCAAGATTTTGATAATGCCCGTTTGTATTATCAGGACGTGGTGAACCGCTATCCTGACAGTTCTACCGCTCAAGCCGCACAAGCTAAACTCAGCAACTTGCCGACAAAAATTAATCGGTATTTGGCTTATCCTGATGGCACAGCGTTAGACACAGTGACGGGCTTGATGTGGATGCGTTGCTCGGTTGGGCAGAAATGGGATGGCAGTACTTGCGTGGGTCATGCACAATGGAAAGATGCAAAAAGCGCCAGTAAAAACTTTGCGGGCTACAGTAATTGGCGTTTACCCAGTATTGATGAACTACGCACGCTGGTATATTGTAGCAATGGCAAACCAGAGTATTTTAGTATGGGTGAAGATGATGCAGATTTTTCCAGTCTAGGTTGTGGAGGTACTCCTGGGCAAGATTATGCTTTTCCAACTATTATCCAAGAAGTTTTTCCAAAAACACCGCATAGGTGGTTCTTATCTGACTCTCTTGTGCTTTCTCATCCTGGCAACATTCATATACTAAATTTTGGGCGTGGTTACTATGGTGGAGACAGTCCTGATAACCCTTATTATGTTCGGTTAGTACGCAATGGGCAGTGACCTTTGAGTTTTAGTACGTCAAGAAATTAATAAACTAAACACAACATGAACCCCATCGTCTACCTCGAATCCTCCGTCATCAGCTACTTAACCGCCAAACCCAGTCGTGATGTGGTTATTGCCGGGCGGCAGGCGATTACCTCGGATTGGTGGGAAAACCACCGGCAGCACTTTGAATTGCGCGTTTCCGCCTTGGTGGAAGAAGAAATCAGCCAAGGCAATGCTATGGCGGCACAACGCCGTTTGGACTTGATTCAGGACATTCCCAATTTGGTGATTTCCGATGCGGCGACGGAACTGGCTGAATTGCTGATAAAACAAGGCGCAGTGCCCAAAGGCAGCGAGGAAGATGCCTTGCACATCGCCATTGCCGCCGCGCAAGGCGTGGATTATTTGCTCACTTGGAATTTCAAGCACATCAACAACGCGGCAACCCGTAACCGTATCGTAAAAATTGTTGAAACCTATGGTTTCACCTGCCCATTGCTGTGTTCTCCCGAAGAATTAGGAGCTTTAACATGATAAACGACCCAATTGTGGAAGAAGTACGCCATTTCCGCCAACTGCACACGGAAAAGTACCAGCATGATTTGAAACGCATCGTCAAGGCTTTGCGTGAAAAAGAACGAGCCTCGAAACGCCCTTTGCTCAACTCTGGGCCAAAATTATTTACAGATGTAAAAGCATCCTGAATCCCGCGCCGCGCCAATTCGGGCGCGAGTAACACCAGCGCCCGCGCATGTCCGTGCAGGCTGTCCACCAGTTTTTCTAATTCTTGTTGTGCCTTGTCGTAGTCCTGAGTATGTTGCGGAGAAGGCAGCGGGATGCCTTTTTGTGCCAACACTTTCGCCAATAAATCCAGCGCGTCGTGATGATTCAATGCGCCGAGTTGCACAGTGTTGTGCGCAAACGGTGCGGGGAGTTGTTCGCGGGAGGTGAAGAGGATGCGGGTGTGTTTGGATTGTAGGCATTGCGTGGCTAAACCTGACAGGTTTTGGAAACCTGTCAGGTTTGAACCCATCAACGACTCGCAATTATCAAACACAATCAAACAGGGCGCATCTGCCAAGGCGCGTTGCACCTGCTGCAAACTTTCTTCATCACTTTGCTGCGCCACCGACCATTTGGGCAATAACTGCCGCCCCAGTGCATCCAGCATGGCGCGTTGGCTGTGGCGGTGTTCGACGCTGACAAAGGCGACCCGCTGCACCCGTCGAGTACGCACAAACCAACGCGCCAGTTCACATGCCAAAGTGGTTTTACCCGCGCCGCCGATGCCGCGCAAAACGGCGTAAGGTTGGGTCAATAACAAGCGTTCCAGCGCCAGTAATTCGCGGCTGCGCCCGACGAAATGATGCGGCGGGGTGTCGGGCAAGTCGCCGAGGCTGAGGCGTTGCTGCTGCGCCGCCAGTACGCTCATGCGCTCGCTGGGCAGGGTGTTGAATAACAAGGGGTCGAGCTGTTCTTGATACAGCACCGGCACAAACCAATCCTGCAAACGCAACTCGCCCACGCCTTCGAGATAACCACGCACCGTGTCGCCGTGTAATTCACGTTGCCCCGCCAACATCGCCGAGCCAACCCGTTTGCCCGCTGCCAAGCTGCGATAAAAAGCACCGACAAAGCGCCGTGCGGTTTCCACCAACACGCTATGGCTCATCGCCACCACTGAACTCACGCCCGTTTGCAGCAAGGAAGCCGCCACCGAGGCATTGATTTTGTCCTCGCTTTGCGCGGTTTGACAGGCTTCGAGGAATACCAAAGGGATGCGGTGTTGGTTTAAGGTGTTCGCCAATGTGTCGGCATGGACTAACGCCGTGCGGCGTTTTTGTAATGCTCGTGCCAGCGCTTCGCGCGGCATGGACGACGGGCGCTCTGCGCCCACGGGTGCGCGGAGCGCAAAACTGTCGTGCGGCGCAGAGCGCTCGCACGAGATAGAGGCAGGGTCTTCAAAACACAACGCGCCCAGCCCTTTGCGGCGGTCATACACCCCATGCCCGTCGAAATGCACCACATGGAAAGGCTTGCCCGCATCGAACGCGGCTTGCAGGGCTTTTTCCATCGCCGGAAAAGTCGGCGGGCTGAGTACCGTCAGTTCCGCCAAACCACCCAAGTCGGCAAGCGCCTCGGTCAAAGGCAAGGCGCTGACGCGGTGGTCGATGTACGCCGTGCCTTCTTGTTCAGGACGCGGGCTGATGAGCAAGACGCGGATGGGTAAATCCAGTTTGAGATGAGCGCGAGGGTCGTGATTCGGCAAACGACGGCGCACATGCGCGGGTTTTGCGCCTTGGAATAACCAGCCGTTTTCGTTGTGTAATAACTCCCACGGCAAGGCGAGTAACTCGGTGGCGGCGGTGTCGGTTTGTTTTTTTTCTTCCTTGCTTGCACCGTCCAGTGCGGCGTTGTCCACTTCGATAGAAAAGCGTTGATCGCCGCTGTCTGCTTGCCATTGCTGGAAAATGGCGCGGGCTTTTTCGGTGGCTAAAGCGGCTTGGTGCAAAGTCGTGCCCCAGCGCGGTAACTGTGCTTCGATGACTTCGCCACGGTCTTTGAATACGCCCACAGGCCAGCCCAAATACTGCTCCAAATACCAGCTTAAATCCTCGGCTTCGATAGCACCGATGGGCGCGATGAAGCGAAAAGGTGGGCTGCTAACGCTGGGTGTTTTATCGCTGGGGTGGTAAACCAGTTCTGCCCTCGCGCTGTAACGGCGGCTGTTGTCGTCTTGCAGGGTTTCTTGTGGGTCGTAGAGTTTAAGCAGTAATTCCGCCAGCGGCTTTTCTTCAACGGTGCTGGCTTGGTTTGAGCCATCGGGGAGTTGTTTGCCAAGGGCTGCGAGGAGATCGGGGAGGATGAAGTCGATGGTTTTGTCGGACTGGTGGGTCAGCGCGTGTAAATCTGCGCCGACTAAGGCTTGTACTAAAACGTGCTGCACTTCGGGAAAACATAAGGGTACAATTTTTTTCTTGTGTTGTTTTGCCCAGTTGATTTCTTGGATAACCCACGCGGAGTTGACGCTGTTGAGCGTGAACACCACCAGCACATAGTCGGCTTGTTCGATGTGTTGCTGGATTTGTGGCGTGAGCGCATCGCCTGCGCTGAGTTCGCGGGTGTCTAGCCATGCGTCTATACCGTGCTTTTCTAAGGCTTCGCGCAGGGTTTGGACAAAGGTTTTGTCTTTGCTGGAATGGGAGATGAATACTTGCGGCATGATGTGATTCTCGTGTTGGATTGGAGTGCCAAACCGTAGTTTCTCACATCACGGACGGCTTTTTCTCGTTCCCACAGTCTCGGTCACTACCATTCAGTGAAGCCTTTTTAGAGCCTATACGAAGATGGGGAATCGAAGCGAAAATGCGCCATTTTGAGGCAGGTTTTTCGGTTTTTTAAGGCGAATAGCGTGCTATTTAACGATAAAAAGCGGAAAACCGGGCCAAAAGGGCAGGTTTGCAGCCGATGATCCCGTTTTCGTATAGGCTCTTAGCCCCAAAGGGGCTTCACTGACTGACGCACGTCGCACATTGCTCACCTGATAGAATGAGCGGGCTAGACATCATAAAGCGGTGTGCGTAAAGTGAGTGTTCTGAAATATATAGACTTGTTCACAAAAGAACCGAAAGAACCTGATGAGGTAGGGGCTATGCAATTTGATTATGCCTACGCTGGCAACACCGCAGTGGATAACAGTGCCACCAATACGGGTTTATCTTTTGCCCCTGATCTCACCCGCCCTCCCACGTATTTTCGCGGCGAGCTGCATCACAGCGTGGCGTTTCGTGAAGCCATCAGCGCTTTACATGCCGTGGTCACGTCTGATTTACGTTTCCAACCTAAAGATAAAACCGCCTACAAAGCCTGGGCTGAACAGCGCGAATGGGAAGAATGGGGCTTACTGCAAGCTGAAATCAGTGGACAGCGTAGCGACGTGGTGCAACGCATTGATACTTTGCAAAACAAGTTGCGTGTGTTGACAGACAATCACAGCCAGCGTATGCGTCCGTTTTACCAAGCCAGACAGCAATATTTTGATTATTTATATCAACGTGACAAAGATGCTTGGTTTGTTCTTGATCCGGTGATCACGGTTCATCCTGATGAAATCTTTTTTGAGTGCTTTAGCCAAGATGAATCTTCTTACGGACGCTTAAGCGTGGATTATGAGATGTTCAAACATGTCGGCGAGTTTGCTTGCGGCACCACTAATATTGATTATTCTGAAAACCTTTACCAAGAATTCCAAAAAATCCGCAGTTATAAAAGTACGCAATTTGAAGTTGATCCCTCCGGTTTTGAAGTTCAAACCCAACATGAAGATGATTACCGCGAAGTCAAAATAGATTTGCCTGATTCTTGGGTACGCGGCTTTTTGCAAGTCAGTTCAGCCATGAATCTACCCGCCACGCAGTTGCAATTGCATCCTTTGGATGTGCATAATTTCTGTTTTGTTCTGCGCCGTCATAAAGAAACCCACGGCCCGCGTGCTATGCGCTTTTGCTTAACGCCCGGTGCGCCGATTGAAGTGGTGTTTGAACCTTGGGATATTAAAGTCCGTTGTCCGCGTTCTATTTATCAAGGGGATAAAGCGCAAGATATTCGTGTTTGGGGACGGCGGCGTTTATTGATCCTGGAGCGCTTAATTCCGTTAGCCAAAAGTTTTACCTTGCACTTGCTCGGCACGGGTTTGCCGTGTTTTTATGTCGCCGATTTGGGCAATATGTGGTTTACTTTGGGCTTATCGGGTTGGACAGCCAATGACTGGAGCACGGCGGGTCACTTTGATCTCATGGCACCCCGTGCGCAGGTCGATCAATCGACTCGCCAAAGCGTCTTCAAAGCTTTAGAGCACAGTTGGTGGGCTAAGCCAGAAGACTTAGCCCGCAGCTTGGACATGGATAAAGCGCAGGTGTTGGGCGCTTTAGGCCAATTGACCCAAGCTGGACGAGCGATTTTTGATTTGAATAAGCAGGTGTATCGCCGCCGTGAATTAAGTCGTGAGCCTTTGCCAATGGACAGTTTGCGTTATGCCAATGAACGCGAAGCCCGTGCAGATCGTTTTGTCCAAGACAATGCCGTAAAATTGAAGCAAAGCCAGCGCGATCTGCAAAATTTGCTGCATTTAAGCGGACAAGTCAAAGATAAAAATAAACAGTACCGCGTGCAATTGCATATTGATACTGATGAGCGTTTGCGCGAAGCTACATGCACTTGCAATTGGTTTCAGCAGAATAAATTGTACAAAGGCCCTTGCGAACATATACTCGCTCTGCGTGCAGAATTTTCCAGACAGAATCAGTATAAAATTTAACAACGATTTCGGACAAACCTGGGAAGCTACTCTTGCAAACGGGCGGCGGATCGCCGTCCATGCAGTATGACTCCCCACGCATCATCGGCTCGCTCTTGATAGTGCGGGACAAGCTCTAGTGTGGCCATTACGGTGAGGGTTCTGTGAACCTAATAGCCACACTAGAGCGTCCCGCTTGAGTTGAGCGATCCGATTCTGAGACTCTGCGAAGAGCGCCCAGGTTTGTCCTCCTTTTCCTTCCTTTTGACCTTCTACGCGGTGAACCACCATGAGTGAGCAACCCAAAACTCGCCAGGAGCTCTACGAGCGTATCCGCCAGTCCTCCAAAGACGAATACATCCTCGAAGAAATGATTCGCCTGGGCTTTTGGCCTAAAGCGGGTGAATTACCTGAAGACCCTGCTGATGAAATCCGTGAACGCGGTGAAATCCAACACGAACTTGACAGCCTGCGCACTGAAAAAAACCGCCTGGACAACCATGCAGCGATGTTGCGCGAACTGCGCAAGCGTCGCTTAGAAGCCTCGCGGGAAAAACAAAAAGAAACTAAAGCACGGCGCGAAGCCGAGCGACAGCAACGTGCTGCGGCGTGGCAACAACGTAAAAGCGAAGAGTTACTCTATCTCGGCGACGGCGTGTCAGCGGGTTTGCGCTCACTCGACAGCGATGCGGACACACTCCAAGCCGCAGGCTTACCGATATTACAAACACCTTTGCAGTTAGCCAAAGCCATGCATCTCAGCTTAGGGCAATTACGTTTTTTGGCTTTTCAGCGTGAAGTGGCAAAAATCTCTCATTATGTGCAGTTCAGCGTGCCGAAAAAAACCGGCGGAGAGCGTCACATTGCAGCCCCTATGCCGCGTTTAAAACAGGCGCAATATTGGGTTTTGCAACACGTACTCACTCCCTTGCCCTTGCACTCAGCCGTACACGGCTTTTGCGCGGAGCACTCCATTGTCAGCAACGCCACACCGCACACGGGCAAAGCGGTGGTGATCAATTTTGATATTGAAAATTTTTTCCCCAGCATCAGCTATCGCCGCATCAAAGGCTTATTTCAAACGCTAGGCTACTCCGAAGCCGTTGCCACTGTGTTGGGACTCATCTGTAGCGCTGCCGACACGGTGCCTGTGGAACTCGACGGCGAACGTTATTTCCTTGCCCAAGGCGAACGCCATCTGCCGCAAGGCGCACCGACCAGCCCCGCCTTAAGCAATTTGATCTGTCGGCGTTTAGACGCTCGCTTGCAAGGCATGGCGCAAAAACTCGGCTTTACTTACACCCGCTACGCCGACGATATGAGTTTTTCAGCAGACAGCCAGGACAATGTTCAAGCCTTATTAGCTTGGGTAAAACGCATTGTTAGAGAAGAAGGCTTTCAACTACATCCAGAAAAAACCCGCGTGATGCATCGCGGTCGCCAGCAAGAAGTGACTGGGATCGTGGTCAACAATGCTTTGCCTGTTATTTCCCGTCGTCAATTGCGCCGTTTTCGTGCGCTATTATTCCAGATAGAAAAAGACGGCCCAGAGGGCAAAAGCTGGAATGGCCACTCGAATGTGCTGCGTAGTGCCGCAGGCTTTGCCAACTTGGTGTACATGGTCAGCCCATTAAAAGGTGCGGCACTCAAAGCACGGGTGAAAAAATTACAACAGCGTTTTGCAAACCACTGAGGCGATGACGATGAAGCTAATCAAACAAGCCTTACTTGCCTATCAGGGCGGGAACTCGGACAAAGTATACGAAGTCGATCTATGCGAAGTCGGCACGGATCAATATGTGGTCAATTTTCGCTACGGACGACGAGGCGCTGCTTTAAAAGAAGGCAGTAAAACGCCCTTGCCTGTTAATCGGGACAAGGCAGAAAAAGCTTTTGATACATTAGTCAACAGCAAGCTGAAAAAAGGCTATTACGATACCCAAGCGGGTATCAGTGTGCCTGAGACAGCCTCAGTTGCAGCCATTGAAGAAGCATCACCCGCTGTAGTCACACTCAGTGATCCCAGAAAACAAGCGGTCCTGGATCGCCTTGCTGCAAGTTTTCAAGCACCTGAAGCAAAAAACCAAAAGCCTGCTAACAAAGGGGTATTGTCTTGGCTCAAGCCTTCGGCAAAAAAAACAAATAAACCCACTGCTTGGCCTTTAGATCGGATTATCTGGAGAGCCGGTGAATTAGCCATAAGCGAAGCCGAGCCGTACTTGCTACGCTTGCTCGATCCCCAAGATCAAGAACGTAATTATTGTGTGATTTATGCATTAGGTCGCTGCGGATCAGAAGCTTCTGTACTCGTTTTGCAGCGCTTTTATGCTACTCAAGGCACACCGGACATGCTCAAGCGTTTGGCAGGTGAAGCCTTATATGCTTGCCTCAGCGATAGCGAGCGCGAAAAATTCCAAGCACAACGCTTAGCCGCATTGCCCAAATCAGTGCAAACCGCTTTGCAGGCCAGCGATACAGACGCCTTACAAACCCTGGTGACGGATATCTTAGCAGCGGGCAAAGCCGATGATTACTGGTTGCTCACTCAGCTTTATCAATATGCCCGCCACGACGCATCACAAAACAGCCCTGCACGCACTGCCCACTCTGTGCTACTGAACTTGCTACGAGATGCGCCACTAAAACCCAATTGGTTTAAGCGGATTAGGCATATTTTTAAACTAGCGGAATACCGTGAAGACGGAGCCATGTTTGGCTTATTGGCCTATCGTTTTGATAAACAAGGGGCGGCATTCAACATCAGCGGCTGGGGCGGAGTCCGTTTTCAGGATGAAAAAGGGCGTTATCATTATTTGGATGACGACGAGCTGCAACGACACATGGCTTCACCCAAATCTCATTTAGCCTACAGCAATAAAACCCGTGACTATTTGCGGCGGCGGGTGTGGCGCACTTTACGCCGCTTAGGCGAACAAGAGGCTCCCTCTTATGTGGTCTTAGCCACCGAGATTTTACTGCACATTAATGACAGCGATGCACAAGCCCCTCAAGCCATCCGCTTAGATCATTGGGACTACCGCGATAATGATTGGCATCACCGCGTCACCACTAGCCACTTTGATCGCTTCGCGGCCTATTGGAGTTTTAACCATATCCTCTATCAAAATAGTCCACGTTATGAACCCACCAGCACTTATCGCTGGCGTTGTCGCGGGGATTACCGCCCCGACATGGTAGCCCCCGAAGGCGTGCTTGAAGAAGCTTTCCCCACTTTATGGCGACAGGTTCCAGAAAAATTACTCCACCTGCTACAACACAGCCATTGCCAGCCCGTGCATGATTTTGCCGTGCGTGCTCTAGGCGATTGCGAAGCGTTTTGCCAGCAATTATCGCTAGACACCTTAGCCGCTTTGCTGCACAGCCTGTACGAAAGCACCGCCCAATTTGCGTTTGACTTAGCCAGCCCGCGTTACAACCCCAAACAACCGCAAAGCGACTTAGTGTTAGCCGCATTAAGCTGCGTGGCTCCCAAAGCGAGAGAAGCCGCACAAGCTTGGGTTGCTCAAGGACGCACTTACTTTCTTCAAGACAGCGCCTTTCTCGCCGCCTTTATCAGCAATGAACACGCTGATACCCGTGCTTTTGCTGAACAATTTTTACGCAGTGCCAGCCTCAGCGACACCGTAGCGCAAGCCTTATTAGGCCGTTTAGTCGGCGAATTACTCATCTTAAGTGAAGAACAACAAGCCCGCGCAGCCGATATACATCGCATTTTGCGCCAAACCCTAGGGCCACAATTGCGCTTACTCAGCCTGCCCGTTTTAGAAGATTTACTCCGCGCTCCGGCAGTCGCCGTGCGCGAACTCGCTGCCGATGTGTTGCTCAATCATTATTCGGCTGAAGAAGTGCCAGAACATCTGCTGCATCTCTTGTTAGAAGCCGAGCACGACACCCTACGCGGTTTCGGTATGCGGATACTAGCTCGCTTAAGCGATGCCGTATTGATGCAACGTAGCGAATTGCTCGTCGTCTTAGCTGCACGCCCACAAGTTGAAGTCAGCGGTGCCGCGCTCGATTTAATCCGGCGTTTATTGCCGCAAGACAAAGCCTTTGCACAGCACATCACCTTGTTATTAGTGAGTCGATTATTATCGCCAAAACTCAGCACTGACAGCGCATCCAACCTAGTCCACTTGTTAAAACAAGACTGCCGCGACGAATGGCAAGCCGTGCCCACTGAAAGCGTTTGGCGCTTGCTCCGCGCCCGTGTGCCGCAAGCCCAAGAATTTGGTGGATTACTACTGCCCTTACGTGCTCAACCCGAAGACTTCAGCGTCAAACAATGGGTTAAACTCGCCGATCATGACATCCTCAGCATCCGCGAAGCCGCACGACACATGTGCTCAGCACAATTGCCCCGCTTGCGCGAGCAGATGCATATCAGCGTGAAATTATTAGATGCGCAATGGGAAGACAGTCGCACCTTTGCCTTCCAACTGTTCCGCGAGCAATTCACCAAAGAAGACCTTACGCCCAGCGTTTTAGTCAGTATTTGTGACAGCGTGCGCCCAGAAGTGCAGCAGTTTGGTCGGCAATTATTGATGCAATACTTCACGAAAGATGATGGTCAGGAGTATTTGCTCAAGCTCAGCGAGCACCCCGGTGCGGACATGCAATTATTCGCCAGCCATTATCTGGAACGCTACGCCTGCGACAATCCGCAACGCTTAGCGCAACTCGCCCCCTATTTCCTCGCAGTGCTCAACAAAGTCAACAAAGGCCGCATCGCCAAACAGCGGATTTATCATTTCTTAGAAGCCGAAGCGCTGAAGACCTCAGAAGCCGCACACATCATTGCCCCCATCGTGGCAAGGCAATCCGTGAGCATGGCGATCAGCGACAAAGCCGCCACCATCCGCATCATGGCGCGTATACAACAGCTTTATCCCGAAGTTGAATTGCCCTTGCGGCGGGTGTCTTAGGCCAGCTCGCGTAGGGTGGATAAGGCGCGTCTTTTTGCGCCGTCATCCGCCATTTTGAGAAACATTAGGCGCATGACGGCAAAGGAGGCTGTGAAAGTATTCAATTTCAGCGCGGTAGGATGGGTAGAGCGAAGCGAAACCCATCATTTCGGTGTCTGATAAATGATGGGTTTCGGTGCGGTAAAGTTCATACCAAAATCAAGCATCATGGCGCACCTCTACCCATCCTACCGTGCTCGTTTAGCCGAATGCATAAATCATCAAGATAGCTTGATAGCTTTGCTTAAAGAATTTTCAAAACGTTTTGAATATGGTTGCTCTTTGAATACTCGAAAGAAGAAACCAAACACGACTGATCAATTGGTTCATGGATTCCAATATGCTTAAGTTGATGCGTATGGGGCTGAATTTATGAAGCCCAACACAAACAAAGCCACTCCCCTATACCCAAGTCGATAACACCTCTGTTATTCTATAATCTTAAGAATACCTCTGTCTGATAGGTTTTTAAGAGACAATTGACGTTCAACAGTTGTTTTATTGTCTTTTGCTTTTTTTATTAGTTCTATTTCTTCATTATACTCATCTATTTTTATTTTATTGTTTTTATATATTGTTTTAATAGATTTCTCACATACCTTCTCCATAAGAATTATAGAATAAGACATATATTCATTAATTTCAAAATGTAAGTCTATATCAATTATTTTAATTTCACTGTCATTCGCATAATATAGGCATGAATATTCGTTTATTTCACTTATTCCATATGATATTAATTTTTTATCATCTTCTTCAAATCTAATAAAATTATTATTATGAGAAGCCAGTTTATTTCTAATGGATATTATTTCCATATTATTTATTTTTTTTATGGGAGTTTTATAGTCAGGAACCCCATTATATTTATATAAATTAATAATCGCTTCCTTTTGAATATATATAGAATTCAATATCCCAAATAATCTTAAATATCTTTCTCCTTTATTAGAATATTTTGTTGGGCCATATAAGCCAAACTCATAAAAATTATCTATAGCCAAACATGTGTCAGCTATAGAATCCATTGCTGAGCAAATAAATACCCAATCATCATCCTCGTTTAGTTTTAATAATTCTCGAATGTCTTTGTCAGGTTTAGAAAAATTTTTTTCATTTACTAATTTTCTATACAGGTTTACATATTCTTCTAATATTTTTATTAAATATTTATCTTTCATATATTTTATTCCAACCTGTAAGGTGTATAAGCGCGATAGGATGGGTAGAGCAGAGCGAAACCCATCATTTCGATGATTTATGGATTTTTCACGTTACCCCCATGCTCAAACTCGACGAACAGCTCGCGTAGGGCGGATAAGGCGCGTCTTTTTGCGCCGTCATCCGCCATTTTGGGAGACATTGTAGCTGTGTAGTTCGGGTTAGCGACAGCATAACCTGACATTGAGCTGAATTATCCAACAGAAAAGCCTATCATGCTTGGTATTAACTACATATAAACGACATAGTGGTGGAGTGATAAACAATGGAAAATCTAATTATAGAAACCTGTGTGCATCAAGGTGGCGTGACTTTGCATGATTTACCCTTAAAAGATAATACGCCCGTGAAAATAATCATTATTCCACGCACCCACTTACAGCGTTTATCGTTTCGACAAACCCGTGTGTTATTGCAAGATATTCAGGGTGATTTATCTGATGACGTGGCAGAAGAACGAGCCAGGGGATGAATTATTTTTTCGATACCAGTGCTTTAGTGAAGCTCTACCACGCAGAAACGGGGTCTGAACGCCTGGAAACAGAGTTGTCACGCTTTGCAGATGATTTGATTATCAGTGTTTCAGATTTGAGTCGCATTGAGTTTTACTCAGTCATTTTGAAAAAAGTGCGCACTAAAGACATTAAACATGATAAAGCCAAACAAGCCTTGGCTTTGTTTGAGCAAGATTGGGGGGAATTTAACTGTCTTGTGGTGGATGGCACAGTCAAGACAAATGCTGCCGAGTTACTGAAAAAACTCGCGCCTACTGCAAACCTTGGTACATTGGACGCACTGCAATTATCCACCGCATTGCTTGCGCACAAAACCTTAGCTGTGGATTGTTTTGTCACTGCTGATAAACGTTTACTGAGTTTTGCAGCTATGTATTTTGAGACGTTTAATCCTGAGCGGCAGGCTTAATATGTGTGCCGCATAGGAACACATTCTTGACCGCGTTGCGGTCTGTACAGGATACGGTGCATCCAAGAATGTATTTCCAAGTGGCGTTTGAGGTTAAAACCAAAATTCAAGCGTGAAGCAACGGCTTCTTTAGAGCAGCTCCGCCATCATCTTAATCGCTCCACAAGGACATTACTTCCATCGGCATTTTCTCCACCCGACAATGATCACGTTTAAATCGCAACTTCCATCAACACATGTTGTTTAATCCGTTGAATGTCATCGCGCAAGGCGGCGGCTTCTTCAAATTCTAAATTCTCGGCATGGGTGTACATGCGCTTTTCTAAGTCTTGGATTTTTTTGGCTAATTGCTGGGGCGATAAGGCCGCGTACTGTGCGGCTTGTTCCGCTATTTTGGCAGATGCCTGTGTCACTTTGCCGCGTGAAGGAGCGACGTTTAAGTGGCTGGCATCTAAAATATCCGCGACTACACGCCGCACGCCTTTGGGCGTGATGCCGTGTTTTTCGTTATAAGTGACTTGCTTTGCACGGCGACGGTCGGTTTCTTCTATCGCACGCTGCATAGAACCGGTGATTTTATCCGCGTACAACAGCGCCTTTCCATTGACATTGCGAGCCGCTCGCCCGATGGTTTGAATTAAAGAACGCTCTGAACGTAAAAAACCTTCTTTATCCGCATCCAGAATCGCTACTAAAGACACTTCAGGCATGTCTAAGCCTTCGCGCAATAAGTTGATTCCCACCAGTACATCAAATTCACCGAGGCGCAAATCACGAATAATTTCTACTCGTTCTACCGTATCAATATCAGAATGCAAATAGCGCACTTTCACGCCGTGTTCTGATAAATATTCAGTTAAATCCTCCGCCATGCGTTTGGTCAATGTCGTTACCAACACTCGTTCATCCAATGGCACGCGCAAGTTGATTTCTGACAATACATCATCCACTTGTGAACTCACTGGACGCACTTCAATGCCCGGATCAATTAATCCAGTGGGGCGCACCACTTGCTCGACCACTTGCTGTGCATGTTCATCTTCATAAGTGCCTGGAGTGGCTGAAACATAAATGCTTTGAGGTGCGAGTCGTTCAAATTCTTCAAATTTTAGCGGGCGATTATCAAGCGCAGAGGGTAGGCGGAAACCGAATTCAACTAAAGTTTCTTTACGCGAGCGGTCACCTTTAAACATACCGCCTATTTGTGGCACGGTCACATGAGATTCATCAATAATCAGCAAGGCATCGGCGGGGAGATAATCAAATAAAGTTGGCGGTGCTTCATTGGCTTCTCGTCCTGATAAATAACGAGAATAATTTTCAATGCCTGAACAATAGCCAATTTGTTCAATCATTTCTATATCAAATAACGTCCGTTGTTCTAAACGTTGTGCTTCCACTAATTTGTTATTTTTATATAAGTTTTGCAAACGATATTTTAATTCTTTTTTGATATATTCAATGGCTTCTTCCAGCACTTCTTTAGGGGTGACATAGTGGGTTTTTGGATAAATCGTCATCCGCGCTACTTCACCTTGTGTATGTCCTGTCAATGGATCAAAGTAGCGAATGGACTCAACTTCATCATCAAATATCTCTATCCGCACGGCATCGCGCTCGGATTCTGCGGGGAAAATATCAATGGTTTCGCCACGCACGCGATAAGTGCCACGTTCTAACTGCGTGTCATTGCGAGTATATTGTAATTCGGTTAAGCGTCGCAGAATAAAACGTTGTTCTACGGTATCGCCGCGCACCAAATGCAATAACATTTTCATATAGGAATCAGGATCACCCAGTCCATAAATCGCTGACACAGAAGCCACAATAATCGCATCCGGTCTTTCCATCATGGCTTTAGTGGCTGATAAACGCATTTGTTCTATATGGGCATTAATGGAGGCATCTTTTTCTATAAAGGTATCCGTGGTGGGTACATAGGCTTCAGGCTGGTAATAATCGTAATAAGACACGAAATATTCCACTGCATTATTAGGAAAGAAACTTTTCATTTCTCCATATAATTGTGCCGCCAGGGTTTTATTCGGTGCCAAGATTAAAGTGAGGCGTTGAACTTGTTGTATCACATTGGCAATGGTGAAGGTTTTACCTGAACCCGTGACCCCCAAGAGGGTTTGATGCTGTTTGCCAGCCTGCAAACCTTGCAACAATTGTTGAATGGCTAGAGGTTGATCGCCTGCGGGTTGGTAATCGGAAGAGAGGGAGAAGCTTTGTTTCATCGGACACCTTAATCAGGTTAAGGAAGAAGAACAGAAGGGGTATAGCTAAAGTACATCATTTATAGGTTTGCGATATAGATAAACCCAAGACTGCCAGTCCTTGAAGGACTGGCAGTCTTAACAACTGATGTCATAGAGGATCATCATGTGGGTGTGGGCTACACCGTTTCAGTTTTTTGCGGATGTTGGCGTGGGCTGTTCTTACCAACGAAACGGTTTAACGCAGTGATGTAGGCTTTTGCTGAAGCAATCACAATATCAATGTCCGCACCTTGCCCTGTGATAATGTGGCCTTCTTTCTCTAAACGCACATTCACTTCAGCCTGCGAGTCAGTGCCATCAGTGACATTGTTGACTGAATACAATTGCAAATGCGCTCCACTGTGGACTATTTTTTCAATCGCATTGTATACCGCGTCCACAGGCCCACTACCACTCGCATCCACCATGCATTCTTCATTGTTCACGCTTAAAGTCAAAGCTGCGCGAGGGGTTTCTCCGGTTTCCGAGGTGACTTTCAAAGACAATAACTTCACAGTTTCATTCTTTTCATTCGCCAAGGTATCACTAATTAAAGCTTGTAAATCTTCATCATAGATTTCATGCTTTTTATCGGCGAGTTCTTTGAAGCTGGCAAAAGCGGCGTTGAGTTCTTTTTCTGAATTGAAATGACAACCTAATTCTTGCAAACGTTGGCTGAAAGCATTGCGTCCTGAATGCTTACCTAATACCATTCTATTGGCATTCCAACCCACCTCTTCTGCCCGCATGATTTCGTAAGTCTCACGATGCTTAATCACGCCATCTTGATGAATACCGGACTCATGAGCAAAAGCATTGGCACCGACAATGGCTTTATTAGGTTGTACAGGAAAGCCTGTGATGTTTGATACTAAACGCGAACAATTCACAATTTGAGTCGTGTCAATATGATCCACCTGGCAATCAAAAATGTCTTGGCGGGTCTGCACGCTCATAACCACTTCTTCTAAAGCCGCATTGCCTGCGCGTTCGCCCAAACCGTTGATAGTACATTCCACTTGACGCGCACCATTGAGCACCGCCGATAATGAATTAGCTACCGCAAGCCCTAAGTCGTTATGGCAATGCACGGAAAATATGGCTTTATCAGAATTGGGCACGCGCTCGCGTAAATCATAAATGAGTTGCCCAAAGCGATCCGGCAAGTTGTATCCCACGGTGTCGGGAATATTGATGGTGCTTGCGCCTGCATCAATAGTGGCTTCAATCACGCGGCAAAGAAAATCAAGCTCGGAGCGGCCTGCATCTTCAGGTGAAAATTCCACATTATCGGTGTAATTTCGCGCACGTTTGACGGCGTACACGGCACGTTCCACCACTTCGTCAGGCGTCATGCGGAGTTTTTTCTCCATATGCAACGGTGAAGTGGCAATGAAGGTGTGGATACGCGCACTGTTAGCGACTTTTAACGCCTTGCCCGCAGCGTCAATATCGTTATCCGTGGCACGGGCTAAACCGCAGACGGTGCTGTCTTTGACGCTGGCGGCTACCGCTGCCACGGATTCAAAATCACCGGGGCTGGCGGCGGGAAATCCGGCTTCAATCACGTCTACGTGTAATTTCTCTAAGCTCTTGGCAATGCGGATTTTTTCATCCTTACTCATGGATGCGCCGGGACTTTGTTCACCATCACGTAAGGTGGTATCAAAAATAATTAAATGATCTTTCTGGTTCATGGTTGTGACTCCTAAAAATAAGACGGTATTTGATTCAAAATAGACCATTGAACGTGATGCTACAGAGAAGCTACTGTCAGCACTTCTGCCTCATGCTCGTGTCTTTAAGGACATGGAGGACATGGAAAAATCGGTATCACGTCAATGATGCATAAAAAAATAGGGGATTGAGTGGCGCATTAAGCCCCGCCAAGGCTAAGAGGAAGTGAGTGCCCCTCAGGGCAGCAGTCGCAGAGTGCTGTGGAGAGCAGGCAGATCGACTAAAGACAGGCGCACAAACAAGCACTGCGGGGATGCAGTGTTGTTTTGAATGTCAGTGTGCGTGATAGTCATCATGAGTCTATGATAAGAAGTCTTGGCTCTAGTGCCAAGGGGT
Source organism: Thiotrichales bacterium (assembly GCA_016744475.1). GTDB lineage: Bacteria > Pseudomonadota > Gammaproteobacteria > Beggiatoales > Beggiatoaceae > BB31. Next base: position 50,749 of record JADGEH010000001.1, read on the forward strand.
AAAGTGAAGAAAATTTATATTGACGCTAAAACGGGACGCATTTAGATGATGCGCCATCATCGAAAACAGCGGCTTTGAGTGGTTAAACTTGAGGAATAATAGCACTTGAACATTTTTTACCACGGAGACACGGAGGACACTGAGTTGTATTTTAAAAATTTTTCTCTGTGTTCTCCGTGCCCAAGAATGAGATATGACAAAGCAGCGCTAGGAGACTGCCCTAGTCAGACAGCGTGTCTATATAGTGCGCTAAACGCTCTCGTATTGCTTTGATTTTAAAATTGTTAGCCAGCTTTTGTAAATCATGCAGCAAGGTGGGGACTGCTTGTTGTGGATCGATGAGTTGTTTTAAGTACTCTTTTAAACCACGAATATCGCCACGTTTGCAATACAGTTGCAATTGCTCCAGCTCGGCTTCGCTTAAATGCCAATCGTTGTCTTCCAATGCGGCAGCGTGCTCCTCATCGGCAGCCTGGGGAGCGGCATAATTCCATTGTAAATCGAGATGTTGAGCCAGTTTGCTGAGTAATTCTTCGGCGTTCACGGGCTTGGCGACAAAATCGCTGCATCCGTTTTCTAGCGCTTCCTGTTGCTGACTGTCCAGCGCACTGGCGGACACCATGATGATGATACAGTCTTGAGTGCTGTCTTGATGTTTGATGGCGTATGTGGCTTGCATCCCGTTCATACCGGGCATCACCCAATCCATTAAAATTAAATCTGGCTGCCATTGTTCGGCTAATTGAATGGCTTGTTCGCCTGTTTCGGCTTGTTTGAGCAAAAAACCCAAGGGACTGAGTAATTCTTCAAGCAGACAAAGATTCATCAAATTATCATCCACCAATAATACTTTACGCGCACCACCTTGATAACCAACGGCTTGTGCCAACGGTGGAGTATGAGAGCCAAGGTCATCAGCTTCAATGCTGTCAATTTGAGGTAAATGAATTTCTACCCAAAAGCGACTACCTTTGCCTAATTCGCTCTCAACATATAAGCGGGAACCCATGAGTTCAACCAGGTTGCGGGTAATGGCTAAACCCAATCCGGTGCCTTCAATTTGCCTAATGGGATCAATTTGTTGAAAAGGAATGAAGATTTCTTCAATGGCGGCGCTGTCAATCCCCATGCCGGTGTCCATCACTTCAAAACGTGCGGTGTCTTTGAAATATTCAACGATTAAACGCACTTCTCCGTGGTCGGTGAATTTCACCGCATTGCCGAGTAAGTTGATCAGAATTTGCCGTAAATGCTTGGCATCCCCCAGCACTTGTTGGGGCAAGTCGTTGAGTGCTTGATAATGAAAGCTTAAGCCTTTTTCCTCTGCTCGCAGACACAAGGGTTCGACTAATTCTTGTAATACATTGGGTAAATTTAAGGGTTGAGCCTTGACTTCTACCCGTCCGGCTTCGATTTTCGCTTGATCCAGTATGTCATTGACTAAACTCAATAAATATTCGCCGCTGCGGTGGATGACTTCAACGTGTTTGCGGTGTTCTAAACTGACATGATCATCGCGTAAGAGGAGCTGGGTGTAGCCTAAAATGCCATTTAAGGGGGTGCGTAATTCATGGCTCATATTAGCTAGAAAGGCGCTTTTAGCGCGATTGGCTTGTTCTGCTGCGAGGCGGTCTAAACGTTTTTCAATCGCGGTGCCGACCGCCATCGACATGGAATATAAAAAAGAGGTTTCAATTAAATCGCGTTGGCGGGGTTCTTCATAATTTTCCACCAGCATGAGTCCATGAAATTGGTCATGCACGGTGATGGGCAGCAGCAGGATAGACAGCGCACAATCAGCCGTGAAAAAACGCGCTTCACGCACGGGTAGCTCAGTGACGTGCGCATTTAATAAGTTGTTTTGATTGAGAATATTGTACCAACGTTCAAGATCAGGCTGGTAGGCGAACTCTTGACGTTGTTGGTTCAATTCACAAAGTTCAGGAATCGACGCATCATTCATCCATTCTTCCACGCGCCGCGCATGCCATTGCCCAAAATCATCTTGATAATTGGCATACACGCTGACGCGATCCGCATAAGCGGCCACCCCCACCAGTTGTAATACTTCTTGATACGGTAAATCATCGCCAGAATAGCTACCAAGTTGGCGCTGTGTTTCTGCCAGCATGGCTAGATAGACTTCATGCCTTGCGAGGTCTTTTTGTAGGGTTTGTTTTTCAATTTTACGCAGTCGTATTTCGGTGGCTTTGCGCTCACCAATATCGCGCAAAATACCCACAAAACAACGTTCGCCTAAATGCTCATCGCCCAAGCTGCCATGATGAATTTCATCCACAGAGAGTTCGACGGGAAAGGCCTCACCATTTTTGCGTTGCCCTTCGACCTCACGCAAAATGCCAATAATATTCTTGTGACCTGTAGCACAGTAATCGTGCAAATATTGATCATGATGTTGGCTGTAAGCATTAGGCATCAGGCATTTAATGTTTTGACCCAGTAATTCTTGCGGTTGATAACCAAACATTTTTCTCACGCTGGGATTAACCGACACGATGATGCCTTGTTCATTGATGGTGATAATGGCATCGGGTGCGGCTTCGAGAATGCCTTGTAAGTGGGCTTGGCTGGCGTGTAATTGAAGGGTGGTTTGGTGTAGCTGTGCGGTGCGTTCTTCCACTTGCTGTTCCAAAGTGTCCTGAACATGTGAAATGAGGTTATCCCGGCGGATCAAACGCCATAGGCTATAGCCGACTAACACTATAAAATTCAACACCATAAACAATAAACCAATGAAATATAAATGATGTTTCGATTGCAAACGGTGTTGTGTTTGCAAGGTCAATTGTTGGGTGAGTTGATTACTCCAATCGAGGAGATAAACATCCTGCTGCTGAGTAAAAGCGATAGCCGTTGCCAGTGTTGTGACTGACAGTTGCGGCGGGCGAGTGGCTTGTTGTAAGGGGGCTAAAACGTTTTGATAGTCTTGCCATAATTGGAGAAGACGCGGAAACACGGGATTATCTTGTAAACTGTCTTGCGCTGCGATATGTATCATCTGTTGTTGGGCATCTAAAACTTCTCCACCGTGTTGCAAAGCCAGCAGTGTGGTGTGAAATAAACTCATACTGGTGTGTAAGTCGTTTAATGCCTGTTGTTTGCGCTCGCTGCTCAAAGCCGTATGACTGAGTTCTAGGATATTTTTGCTGATACGCTGAGATAACATGCGCTGCCGTCCACTGAGATTGACTGCCAGCGTATCTTTTTGTAATTGCACAATTAAATAATGATTGGGCAAGACCACGCCTAGATACAGGGCGATGAATAAAAGCCCTAACCCTAGAATCAGACGATAGCGGTATAAACCTTGAAGATAAGATAAGGGTCGGGCGGTCATGGGCTTATGCCTGGGCTTGAGTCAAGTAATGTTCGAGGGTGAGGCGTAATTGTTTAACCCGCATATCATCGACCAACCCATTGATTTCTTCACAAAATATCTTAATCCTTGCCTGTTTTGATAAGGCCTGTATCTGAGCTTGCACCAATAACACATCGCCCATCCGTGAAGCTTCTAATAAAGCCTGTAAGTCTGCAATGTCAGGCAAGGCCACAGCGGGTTTGTCTTGGGTGCTTTCTGAGCCTGATAGTGCAGGGGCTTGCGCATCAAATTGCACCTGTTCAGGCGATGCTTGTGCCACTAAGGGCAGGGTGAAAAAGAACCGTGCGCCTTGGCCTTGAACGCTCTCGACCCCGACTGTCCCATCCAACTTATTCATAATGCGCTCAACAATGGATAAGCCTAAGCCGTGGCCTTCTTCATCACTATGTTGATGCAAACGAGAAAACGGCACAAACACCTTGGCTTGCGCTTCAGGGTCGAGTCCTGGCCCGTTATCTTGTACCCAGAAACGAGCTTGCCCACCCTCTGTATCAGCGCCCACTTCCAAGCGAGGCGGATGACCGCCATATTTCAAGCCATTGCTTAAATAATTTGCCCAGACTTCTTCAATCCATTGCGGTTGCCCGGTCACCACAGGCCAAGTTTTAGGCCAATGCAATAGACCTTCGCGCCTGTGTAAATCCGGCTGAATGCGCAGCACCACTTGTTGCAAAATAGCATTCATATCCAACACTTCCGTCTCTATGCCTTGTCGAGACACCCGTGCTAATAACAATAAAGCATCAATGATTTCACGCATTTTGCTGCTGGAGCGATGAATATCTCGCAATTGATTCAACAAGCGAGCATCTTGACCATGTTGTTGAGTCAAAATATCCGTCATGCCAGAAATGATGCCTAGCGGGTTTTTGAGATCATGCGCCACGGTATGGGCGAAAGCATCGAGTTCTGCATTACGCTCTTCTAATTGCGCAATGGTGTCGCGTTGTTGATGCTGCAAGCGACGCACGGTGAGATGAGTTTTCACACGCGCCAACACTTCTTCGCCTTGAATCGGTTTAGTAATGAAATCTACCGCGCCTAATTCAAAGCCCGATACTTTGCTGTCGGTGTCGGATAAGGCGGTGAGAAAGATGACGGGAATATCCCGCGTGACGGGACTTTGTTTGAGACGATGGCAGACTTCAAAGCCATCAATATTGGGCATCATGACATCGAGTAAAATTAAATCAGGCTGTTCATTATGCGCCGTTTCAAGGCCGCTATTGCCATCTTCGGCAATCAAAATTTCATAATGTTGCTGGCTTAAAAGGTTAAACAAAACACCGATGTTTTCGGGTACATCGTCGATAATAAGTAGTTTGGCGTGAAAAGTGGTCATATGTTGTGCAGGCAAGCTCGTCTAGGAATTCGCGTGGGAAAACTGCTTAAGAGCCTATACGAAGATAGGATCATCGGCTGCAAACCCGCCTCAAAATAGCGCATTTTCGCTTCGATCCCTCATCTTCGTATAGGCTCTAAACCTGAGCAAGTCTGCGACAGCAGAGAATGTGCAACCGAAAGGCCAGCCTCATTGGATCATTCACAAAACAAGGCTTTTCAAGCTCTGTGAAGTCACGGTAAATCGGCTAACACCTTGTTTGGGTTGAATACCCCTTGCGGGTCTAAAGCAGTTTTCAAGGTACGAGACAGTGATTGTTCAATGGGGGATTTATACTGCTGCCATTGATTTTTTTTCAATTGTCCAATGCCATGCTCAGCGCTAAAACTGCCTTGCAAAGCCATACAGCGATCATGCACCAGTTGACTTAAAGTGTCACTATATGACTGTAAAATTTGGTCATTAATGGTCGAACTGGGGAGCAAATTATAATGTAAATTGCCATCGCCTAGATGACCAAAAGCAGCGATCTGCACGCCTGGCAAGGTGTTCTCAATCGCCGCTTGAGTGTCTTGCAAAAACTCAGGGATGCGAGAAATCGGCAACGCAATATCATGCTTAAGACTAAAGCCCAGTTGATTTTGTGCGCGAGGAATAGCCGCTCGCAATTGCCAGAAATAACGCGCCTGTTGTTCATCACCAGCGATTTGAAAAGCCTCTAAACCATCATAAAATTCCGCCCGTGCCCAGCGCAGCAATCCAGATAAGTCGGCGTGAGTTTGCCCACTGCTGAGTTCAGCCAAGACATAATGCGGGCAATCACAAGAAAAAGGCGCGACCAAACCTGGATAAAACTGCTTCACGGCTTGTAAACATTCGCCCTGAATATATTCAAAAGCATCCAAACGTTGATCACTGATTTCTTGTAAAAAATTCAGCAGCTTAATCGCACAGCCCACATCTTTAGGGGCAAATAAAGCGGTCGCGGTGGACAGCGGTTGCGGGGATAATTTAAGCACGGCTGCGGTGATAATCCCTAGTGTGCCCTCTGCACCGACAAATAAATGTTTCAAATCGTAACCGGAATTATCTTTGCGCAAACCGCGTAGATTTGACCAGACTTCACCATTGCCTAACACCACTTCCAGTCCTAACACCAAATCACGGGTATTGCCATAACGCAACACGCTGGTACCGCCTGCATTAGTCGATAAATTACCGCCAATTTGACAGCGTTTATGCGTCGATAAGCCCAAAGGCAATAAACGTTCAGCGGTCTGTGCGGCTTGTTGAGCGTCGGCTAAAATGCAGCCCGCTTCCAGCGTGAGGGTATTGTTTTGCGCATCCACTTCGAGTATCTGGTTCATCCGCGCCAATGACACAATCACTTGCCGTTCGCCATTGGGAATCGCCCCACCAACATAGCCCGTATTACCGCCTTGCGGCACAATGCTGAGTTTTTCTTGTAAACACAGGCGCACAATGGCGGCGACTTGTGCCGTATTAGCGGGACGCAAGAGCGCCAATGCCTGTCCTTGAAACAGACCTCGCACATCTTGTGTCGCCGCTTGCAGCGCTTCAGGCTCGGTGATCCAACCCTCTTCATCGACACAAGCGCGGAGTTTCTCTTCTATTGTTGTCATGTTTTAATCTCTCGGTTTCAGCGACATATCTTTAATGGTTTGCTTCACGCTTTGTAAATGACGGCGGCTGATTTCTAAGCGCTCATTAATCTCGCTAAATGAGATATAACACTGCCCATCTATCTCTTTTTTCCAGCCACTTAAATACACCACAGCGACCAAAGCATTGCGGTGAATGCGTAAAAATTGTCCGCCAAATTCCTGCTCCAGATGTTTCAAAGGCTCATCCAGCAAAGCTTCTCCGCCCGTCCAACGCAAAGTGACATACTTTTGCTCGGCGCGAAAAAAGTAGATTTTATTCACCGGAATCAACTTCACTTCACCATGCAACGTGACACCGATGTGCGTCCGTGCGGGTTTGTTTTTCGTCCCATCCGAATCATCCGAGCCATCCGAACTCAGTTCACTGGATTCCATGTTGTCATCAAACAGACTGTGGGCACGCTGCAAGGCTTGTTTTAAGCGATCTTTACGGATCGGTTTTAATAAATAATCCACTGCCTGTTGGTCAAAGGCTTCCAAGGCATACTCGCTGTAAGCCGTGGTAAAAATCACCGCAGGCGGAGTGGCCAATTCATGTAAACGTCGCGCGGCTTCCATGCCATTCATCCCCGGCATACCAATGTCTAACATTAATAAATCAGGGGTATAAGCCCGCACCATATCCAAGGCTTCCTTGCCATTGGTGGCTTCTGCTTCTAATACTTCATCTTGCCCAATTTCATTGAGCAAGGCACGTAAACGCATACGGGCTAAAGGTTCGTCATCGGCAATAAGAATTTTCATCTACATATCCTTTAATCATGATTTAATCATTGGACGTGACACAAGACGGTATGCCTATCAAGCAAAACCACCTGATAGGCAAAAAATAAGCCTTGCGTGAGGTGTGAGCGCTTGGACATTCTCGTTCATGTTCTAGGCTCTGTTGACATTTGGAGGCTTTTTTTTCATCAATGGGCGACATGGCGACGACAATACTCAACAAAATCTAATGAGCGAGTTTATCCCTATACCTCATAGTCTAATCGGGTTTATTCATACTTAAAAACGCAAAGAGGGTGGGATGATGACTGTTCAGCCATAGATATGAGAGTTATAAAAGAAAAGGGGGCTAAATTTACCCCTCCTATCTCATATACATTTTAAGGAGTTCAACATCATGAAAGATTTATTAGGCGGATGGCACAGAGGCTTTAGCCGCTGCACATTTTTATCGTTAAAAGGGCCCGCCATTGAGGTTAAAAACACCCAAAACAGCTTGAAACCCCACAGCTTTTCGATGCGAGGCTTGCTCCGTGTCAGCGGTCTATGGCTTGCGCTCCTCTGTGGGCTGAACGGTGCGGTGTGGGCGGCGAATATCTCCATTACGCCTACGCGAGTGATACTGAGTCCTGAACAAAAGAGTGCTTCATTAAGTTTTATTAATCGAGGCGATAAGCCACTCACATTACAAATTTTCCTCAAATCTTGGCAACAAGATGAGGTAGGTCGCTCGCTCACCGAAGACAGTCGAGAATTAGTCGTGTTTCCTAAAATGCTCACCGTAGAACCCGGACAACAACGCCCGATACGCTTAGGCTTTCAAGGTCAATGGCCGACAGTGGAGCGATCTTTTCGGATTTTTGCGGATGAATTGCCCAATCTGGACATAGAGACCGGAGCCTTGGGCGTAGTGTTTCCCGTGCGCTTAAGCATTCCGGTATTTGTGCGCGAAAAAGCCCAAGCTCAAGAACCACAGATGCAATTAAAAATGGCGGATATTCAAGCGGGACAATTGCGTGTGCAGATCAGCAATCAAGGCACTCAACATATTGCGGTCGAGCAGATTCAAGCCGAGTTGTTGGATGCAAAAGGACGTTCAGTGGGCACATTAGAGGAAGCAGGGGGGCGGGTGCTGGCACAACATGCGGTGTTTTTTGAGTTGTCCATCAGCCCCGATTTGTGTCAACAAGTCCGCAGCGCTCAGATTCAAGCCAAAGCGCAGAGCGTGACCCAGAGTCAAACATTTACCTTGTCGGTGCGTGATTGTAAAACCGAATAATTAGCGCCTTGCGGGGGGATACCATTTTTCCGGCGTTAAGGGCAAACCGGTGGGCGGGCTGCGATCCGGTTGGTCTGGATGCGTCAGATAACGACGATAATCTTTTAAGTCGCCTTCAATGCTGGCACGTTTGATCACCACGGGGCGCAAGAAAATCACCAACTCAGTTTTGAGGTATTGATCATCGCGGTAGCTGAAGGCATCGCCGATAAAAGGTAGGCGCGACAGCACGGGTACGCCATCTTTGCCTTGTTTAGTAGAGTCTTGCATCAGACCACCAATAATCGCAACATCCCCACTATGCACGCGCAGCAAAGACTCCATTTCTCGAACTTGCACCACAGGAATCGGACTGGTCACACCAAATTGCGCCAATCCTGGGTTGGGATCATTAACATACCGAACGATCCTCGACACTGTGGGTCGGATATTGAGAATTACTTCATCATTTGCACTGATTTGCGGTGTGATATTCATAATCAAACCTTCAGGTACGGTATGTACTTCAGTTTCAAAACGTGTGCGTCCTGCGGTGTTATTAGTGGCTTCTCTTTCTTCAATATTGACCGTGAAATACACTTGGTTATCTACTGCTTTAAGAATCGCAGTTTGGTTATTTAAGGCCATGATTTTAGGACTGGATAAGACTTTTGTATTGCCATAGCTTTCTAGCAACTTAACCGTGGCACTAATATCACCAATAGCACTTAAAGGGTTGGTGTAACGAAAAATATAAGCCGGCCCGTTATCCGATATATTTCCACCAGTTAGCTTTTGCTCATAAGAAAAATTGCCATCAATTCGTCGCCAATCAATACCCGCTTGATATTGATCACTCAGTTGCACTTCAACAATTGTGGCTTCAATTAATACTTGACGATGCACACTGTCTAAGACTAAATCTAAAAAATGTTGAATTTCAGCATGTTGACGTTTAGTCGCTCGGACTGTCATTAATCCACTTTCTTTATTCACCATCACATTATTATCAATAGTAGATTTAATCGTCTGTTCGGTGATTTCAGCCGTGTTTGATGAATTGTTTCTATTGTCTTCAGAATTAGCTTCTCTTTTAGTAATTTCGGTTTCAATGATTTCTGTTTTTAAAATGGAGCGAATATTTTCTAATAAACTTTTCCAAAATACATTTTTACTTGAATTTTTAATCGCTGAGGTTGAGTTATTGCCTGCGTTATTGCCTCCTGAACTGGCTCCACCTTGATTATTACTCAATCCTGAAGTCACCACTTGTGTAGACACTTCAACCGTATGATCACTCTGTCTTTCCAGGTTGACATAATCCACCTTATACGTATGCACATAAGGTCTATCTTTGCCTACAACAATATCGCCATTAATAATGTCATAGCGCAGTTCTTCGATTTGACGCACTAAGCGATCAAGAATTTGTTCTAGGGTTTGATCCAAGGCATTCATGGTGACAAAACCTTTTAAACCTGGGGCAATTTCAATATTGCGTTTCGCATCCCGTGCCAGTGCGAATAAAAAACTTTGCAGCGGAATATTTTCCACCACTACGGTATAACGCTCGGCTTCTGCGACCGAGGAAGGCGGCGGGAGAAAAGGCGCTTGGGACACCACGGGTGGAATACTGGCGGCCTTTTCATCGGTGGCGGTGGTTTGCGGCAATTGGCTGTGTAGATGACCGGGTGAAGGCTGCGGGGGCTGTGGTGCGCAAGCGGTGAGCAACAGGGCTATCAGAAGAAAAAAGCGATTTTTTGACATGGATATATGCGTGGTGTGGCGTGGGTTCAGAAAACGTTGTGAATTGTATAAGTCCATTAAGATCAGCGATAATCCAAACATCGCGTAACCATCACAGAGTCTATATTTTGTAGACGCTCTCAAGCATGAGTACCTATACATGACGATTAAGTGCCCGCATTGTATCAATAAAAACCTTCTTCTGTTTTTCTTCCTCCCGCTGTTGCTCAGCGCTTGTTTAGGCGGCGGTGGCGGCGGTTCAACCACGGGCGAAACCACTACGCCTGCTCAAGGTACTTCGCTGACTTTATTGCCGAATAACAGCAATGCCAGCGGGACTGTGGTGCTCACGGCTTTGTTGAAAGATGAAAATAATGTGCCGCTGGTGGGGCAAACCATTAGCTTTAGTTTTGCCAATGCTAATGAGGAAACGCTGTCGCCTCAAACCCTGGTGACGGCGGAAGATGGCACGGCTACCGTGACCATCACCGATGTGGGGAATGATGGCGGCAACGTGACGGTGCAAGCGCAATACGAAACATTGATCGCTGAAGCGCAGGTGAATTTTGTCACTGACAACAGCACCACGCAGCGTTTGGAGGTGTCGGTCGCCGCGACGATATTAGCCGTGGGTGAAACGGTGTTGGTGGATATGCGTTTAGTCGATCAGCAAGGTATTCCGCAAGTCGGGCAAGAGATGACTTTTGCTGTCAGTGATCCTGCCAGTTTAGATCAAGACAATGCGAGCACAGACAGCGACGGGCGCGTGCAAGTGAATGTGACGGGTCAGGCTGCGGGTAATGTGCAATTGGGCATCAGTAGCGGGACATTGAATCAAAGCTTGTTATTGTATTTTGGCGCTGATTTGACCTTCTTGCCCGCAAACAGCATTGGCTCTGCGGATGGGACGGCTGCGGTGTTGTTGGTGGCGCGTCTACTGGATGCGCAGGGCAGTGCGATTGTCGATGAAACCGTGCAGTTTTTTAGTCTGTCTGGCAATGCGGAGTTGGAGTTTTTTACGGCTCAAACCAGCGCTAATGGGCAAGTGGATTTGAATGTGCGCAATCGTAATGTGGAAGCCAGCGTGATTGGTGCGCAAGTGGGGCATTTGCCTCGGCAGGAAGTTCGGATTGATTTTCAAACCCCCGCGCCTGTCACGGAAACTCCAGCAGGTTCGATTGGTTTGTTGGCAAATAGCACGTTATTAAACGTGGGGGGCACCGCAGAAATGACAGTGATTATTACGGATGCTCCCACCACAACAATAGTTTTAATTGATGGTACCGCCACCATTTTGGAAAGGACTGATACGGCTCGCGCACAATTGTTGCCGTTTATGCCGTTGAGTGTCAGTGTTTCAGATGGCGCTCAATTATTAGATGTGCCGTCTCAAACCGATGGCAACGGTCAAGCCACCTTTAGACTCACACACTCTCAAGCAGAAAATATTACTTTAACCGTGAGCAGCGGTGGGAAAAGTACAACGCAACGCTTTTATTTTGGGGCGAAGTTGAGTTTGTTGCCCGCACAATTAACTGCGAGCAAGAAAGCGACTCTTTATGCTTTGCTTAAAGATGCTAATGATTCGTTAATCATTGGTGAAACTATTTCTTTTGGTTTTGCAAATGAAAATAGTGCCATTTTAGACCCGGCTGAGGCTGTGACAGGACGTGGTAATACGAACAGCAACTCCAATGGACTTATTAATGATGATAATGCCATTCAAGTCCAGGTGACTCATGTAGATGACAATGGCGGGATGGTTATGGTGCAAGCTCGCAGCGGTGAATTAACTAGTCAATCTCAAATAAATTTCTTTGCTCGTTTAAGTGCAACGCAAAACATGCAGCCAAGTCTAGTCCCTCAAGTGTTAGCTTCTGGACAAAGTGCGACAGCACAGGCGCGATTGTTTGATGATGGCGGTTTTCCTATTGCGGGTTTTCCAGTCAATTTTTTTCAAAATAATGAATTGATAAACACTGTTTCTACGGATGAAAATGGTCTTGCTCAACAAATCATCACGCCTTCAACGGAGGGCAATATTTCCATTGAAATTAGAGCCGGAGATAGAATGCAAGCCTTTACTTTGTATTCCGGTGCTAGTATCACGCTTGAACCGATGAGTTCTACTGGGGTGGCTGATGGTAGAAACTCAGTGGCTTTAACGGTTATTTTACGCGATGCTAACGATATAGGTATTGGAGAAAAATTGATTAATCTACGCTTAAACAGTGGCAGCGCCATGCTGGAGCAGTTCCAGGTATCCACTGATGCTCAAGGTCGTGGCTCATTTAATCTGAGTGCTCGGCAAACGGGTGACGCAGTGGTGTCAGCCAGCAGTGGTGGTATTCGCTCTAGTAATGCCACGGTGAGCTTTGTTTCGCCAGGGATTCCGGCTCAAATCCGCTTAAGCGCAGCCAGCAGTTTGCCGTTGAGTTTGAATGCTGAAAACCAAATTTCTGCGCGAGTGCTGGATGAATTGGGCTATCCCGTGGCGGGTCAGCGGGTTGATTTTTCTACTTCTGGCATAGGCAGCATTGAGGCTTCGGCGTTGACCAATACTAATGGCGTGGTGGAAGTCACTTTCAGCGCTTTGACGACGGCGGGCATTAGCACCATTACGGGCACAGTGGCAGGTCGAGATAATCAGCCCATCAGCGATACGGTGTCTTTGACGGTGCAGCCAGGGACAGCCGGAATTATTGAGGTGGTCAGCATTGAACCGCGTGTGATTGGTATTCGTGGTAGCGGTGTGGCGCAATCATCCACGCTGACTTTTGCGGTGAAGGATAATTTGGGCAATTTTATTGATGGTCAAGATGTCGAATTTCTCTTAGGAGATACACGCTTAGGCGGCGGTGAAGAGATTTCTAACACGACGGCTAGAACCGTGGATGGCTTGGTCAAAGTGACCTTGCAAAGTGGTCATGTTGCGGGGGCTGTGGACGTGGTGGCTAAGGTGCCCAACGCCGACATCAGTACGCTGGCACGAGTGAGCATCGCAGGGGGAACACCGGATGCCAAGCATTTAGGTGTGGCGGCGGAGTTTTTGAATATTGCGGGGGGTAAAACGTTGGGTTTGCAAGACACGATCACGGCCTTTGTGGGGGATCGTTTTGGTAATGTGGTACCGGATGGTACGGCGGTGAATTTCATCAGTGAAGGCGGTACGATTGGCACCAGTCCTGGCTCTGGCGCTTTCACCAGCACCACGAATTTTGGTCAGGCCACGGCGGTGTTGCAATCAGCCGCGCCTAATACTCCAGATTTGGCGGGCTTTGGGCTGAATGCGAATGGTGAACTGCCTAATCCTGGCCTGAATCGCATTGTGGCTTATACCACGGGTAGCGAAAGTTTTACCGATAGTAATGGCAATGGACAGCGTGATGATAATGAAGATTTTGTGGATTTATCAGAGCCGTATATTGATGCGAACGATTCAAATGCGTTTGAAGAGGGTGAGTTGTATATTGATGTGGATGGGGATAATGTTTTTGATGCGGGTGATGGAGAGTTTCAAAACAATACAACGATTTGGACGAGCATGAATGTGTTGTTTTCTGCGCAAACAGATGAAAATAAATTGCAACTTGTCAAAAACAATGATTGTTCTGTCATGCAATTGATTAACATCCAAGATGTCTATGACAACCCACTCGTCAGCGGCACTAAAATCGAGATTACTGCCTCCGCTGGTACCTTAGTGGGTACCACGTCAATAGAATTGACGGATCAGCAAACATCCATTCCTCCCTTGGAATTTTCTTTGGTCTGGGAGGGGTCAGGCAATATTACCGACAGTAGGGTGCAAGGCAGTATTACGACATCTACAGACATCAATGTTGCACCGGGCAACAATGGTCATGTGGACAGTAATTTGGTGATATGCCCCAGACCCTAGAGCAACGCCCCAGTTCTTTCGCTAAGGTGATGAAACTTGTTTCTTTATAGTTCTTCAACGCAGTTTTCAATCTGTGTTTAGCCACAAGGATTAAAGGCTGACACAATACGATGATTTTTATTTTACAAGCCATGTCTTATACCAAAATTATGAGAAATGGCTTGCTTTGTAGTACATACTTTTTAAGGAGTTAATATGATGAAAGCCTCAATCCGTAACAAATTAGAACATCTCGCGGATCGGCTGCAAGAATTAGATGGTCTATTAGCAGCACCTGAGATCATCAATGATCAAAATCAATTTCGTGGTTTGTCTATTGAATATTCGGATATTCAACCCGTAGTGGACAGTTTCAAGGCGTATTGTGAGGCAGAAGACACCATTGAAAATGCTCAGGAGATGTTATCTGATCCTGATGAAGACATGCGTTTATTAGCAGAAGAAGAATTAAATGACGCTAAAGCACAACGGGGGCAGTTAGAAGACACTCTGCAAATTTTATTGCTGCCTAAAGACCCGGATGATCAATGTAATGTGTTTTTAGAAGTTCGTGCCGGTACGGGTGGTGATGAAGCCGCAATTTTTGCGGGGGATTTGTTTCGTATGTATGCACGTTATGCCGAACAGAAAAAATGGACGGTAGAGGTGATCAGCGAAAACTTGGGAGAACATGGTGGTTATAAAGAAATCATTGCGCGTGTGACCGGACAAGGGGTTTATTCTGTATTGAAATTTGAATCAGGCGGACACCGTGTGCAACGTGTGCCAGAAACTGAAACGCAGGGGCGTATCCATACTTCGGCTTGTACTGTGGCGATTATGGCTGAAGTCGAAGAAATCGGTAGTGTTGAGATTAATTCAAGTGATTTGAAAGTGGATACTTATCGCGCTTCAGGGGCCGGTGGGCAGCATGTGAATAAAACAGATTCAGCCATTCGTATTACGCATTTGCCGACGGGGACAGTGGTGGAATGCCAGGATGAACGTTCGCAACATAAAAATCGGGCACGCGCGATGTCGCTGTTGCAAGCCCGTTTGTTAGCCGCAGAACGAGAGCAACAGCGTGCGGCTGAAGCTGAAACGCGACGCAATTTGGTCGGCAGTGGAGACCGTTCGGAACGCATTCGGACATACAATTACCCTCAAGGACGTGTGACAGAGCATCGGATTAATTTGACTTTGTATAAGCTGAGTGACGTGATGGCGGGGCAATTGGAGTTGTTGATCGAGCCATTAAATCGTGAGCATCAAATGGATTTGTTAGCCAGTATGGGGGATGCGGCGCATTAATGGATATTCGCACGGCATTGCTGGAGGCAACGCAGCGCTTAGTGCAGTCTGATGCGTCGCGTCTGGAGGCGGAAGTGTTGCTGTGTCATGTGCTGCAATGTCCGCGTAGCTATCCTTACACCTGGCCTGAATATGTTCTCTCTGCTACACAACAAAAGGCTTTTGAAGCTTTGCTCAAAGCGCGGCAAGCGGGTCGTCCTATCGCTTATTTGGTGGGGATGAAGGAGTTTTGGTCGTTGCCTTTGCAAGTCAATGAAGCGACCTTAATTCCACGTCCTGATACCGAAATTTTGGTAGAACAGGTATTGTCCCATATACCTGCTGAAACTCATCAAAAAGTGCTGGATTTGGGCACAGGATCAGGGGCTATTGCTTTGGCGGTGGCTTTTGAACGCCCTGCTTGCCACATTATCGGAATTGATATTTCTCATGCGGCATTGCAGGTGGCACAAGCGAATGCCTTACAGTTAAAACTGACTAATCTGGCTTGGATTAATGCGGATTGGTGTGCGGCATTGTCTTCTTGCCCTTTTGATCTCATCGTTTCCAACCCACCTTATATCGCTATGGATGACCCGCATTTACAACAGGGTGATGTACGCTATGAACCGCTCAGCGCTTTAGCCGCTGCTCAACAAGGCTTATCCGCTTTACGCCAGATTATTTCTCATGCGGGTCAATTTTTACGCCCCCAAGGCTGGCTTTGTTTAGAGCATGGGTATACTCAAAGTGAGGCGGTGCAACATTTGCTTGGACAACATGGCTATACTAGGATCAACAGCGTTCGGGATTTAAGTGGTCATTTACGTGTGACTCAGGCACAAAAAAACTAACACCCCTGTTGCATTACCTGTCGCATAAAGCGCAACGAAACTGTTGCAACACAATGTATTTATATGTTTTTTTACTGTTGCTGCTTGCGTTAATCAAGAGATCCACACCACTGGTCATTTAGCATTATGCAATGCCCCTCTTCATAGGATATATATAGAGCCATGAACAAAAATGCACGCATTATTCAAAACCCCATGAGTGGTTTTTCTTTGCTGGAGCTATTAGTGGTCATCGCTATTCTAGGCATTTTAATGACTACGGGGCTGCCGCAGTTGAGCGACTTTTTAAAAAACACTCGTTTAACCGCACAAACCAATACTTTTGTTTCAGTGCTGAATTATTCCCGAACCCAGGCTATCTCTACTGGAGATAATGTATTTTTAACCGCCATTAATGCCAATGATTCCAGTAATGATTGGGGAGCAGGTTGGACGCTCTGGATTGACGGTTTAGATACGCCTGCTTGTGTAGGAAATGATGGCAACTCTAATGTGCCTAATCGCAACTTAGAAGATGATATTACAGGCTGTAGTGAAGTCTTAAAAATTTTTGAATTCCCAGAATCTTCTATCACCATTGACATGAAGGACTCTTTTAGCAATCTCAGTGCAGCCGATGTCACAGGGGATTTAACCAGTACTACATTAATGTTTCGAGGTGCTTCAGGCACGCCTGCTTTGCGGGGAGATGCTACTAATTATCTTGAATTTTATATTTGCGATGATCGCAGTGGAGAATTAGGCCGTCATCTTCGTGTAAACCGTAATACAGGACGTGTGGCTTTATTGGATAAAGAGTATACGGGCTGTTCTTAATAAGAACCGTTTCCCTATCAACAAAGCTTAAAATGCGTAGCCTTCAAATAATGATTACAACCGCCTATAGCTAAATTACATCATTTATAGGCTTGCAATATAGCCAAACCCAAGACTGCCTGTCCTTCAAGGACTGGCAGTCTTAACAACTATATAATTTTGCTATATACACCTTTAGGATAGATTTATGAACGCCAGCCATCCCCTATCATTGCAACGCGGTGTCAGCATGATTGAAATGCTGATTACATTAGTGATCCTATCTATTGGTTTGCTCGGTATAGCGGGTCTTCAATCTCGCGGTCAATTAGCGACTCAAGCCTCTTATACGGTCACTCAATCAGTGACGCAGGCTTACGATATTATGGACAGAATACGGACTAATGCTCTATTTGCCGTCAATGACGTGGTATTGGTTGGCGGTAATGGATATGCCGTTACAGAAGCCCCTAGCAGTAGTGTTGATTGTGAAACAACCCCCTGCTCTCAAGTTGCACTAAAAGATTATGATTTAGCCGAATGGTACAAAAACTTGGGCAACACCTTACCTTTAGGCACGGGTTCTATTGCTATTGCATCCAGCACGGCTACCACTGTCACCTATACCATTACGATTCAATGGACACTTAAAGAGGTTGAGCGCCAAGAAGGTGGTGAAGCCACTCGTCAACAACAATGGGCTTTGACCGTCAGCAGTATTTAACCCCTCTGTGATCTACAAAAGTATAAATTTTAAGTGTTGTCAACCAAAGGTTTGGAGATTTAAGTTATGAAAGTTCATCATTTGCACCTGCGTAAACGCCATCAAGGGGTGACACTGATTGAAATGATGATTGCAATGGTATTAAGCCTGATTTTGTTGGCAGGTGTTGTTGTCATTATGCGTGGCAGTAAAACTTCTTATGACACACAAAACGATGTGACTCGGATTCAAGAAAACGCACGTTATGCACTCGATTTTTTAGCTAAAGATCTGCGTATGGCGGGCTATTTTGGCTGTAGCGGAAAGCCAGATAACTCTATTCCTGCAATAGAGCCTGCACTCATTGGACGTAATGATATAAAAGTAGGCTCAAACGGCCCTTCATCCGATATTATTCGTATGGTGTATATGGATAGTAGCCAACAAGCTTTTGCTATTATGCATTGCCCCCCCTTTACCGCCTATCAACAATTTTTACGGGGGCGTTATGCCTCTCTTGGTGCCTATCAGCAGCAAGATTGCCCGCCTCCCACAAATCCTATAGCCTTTAGAGCAGTCGTGGATGCGACTCCTTTGCGATCAGGGGCTGGTTCATCAGGAAGCCCATTTAATTTAACTAATATTCAACCACCAGGATACATCGTAAACGGCGATATTAAACAAGGCGATATTATGGTGGCTTCTGATTGTCGGGGTTCGGATCTTTATACGGTCAATAGCACCGCTGGTAATGCTTTAAGCCTAATAGGAGTGGGAACCCCCATAGCTAGTAACGGCTTAAGCCGTTTTTATAATAATCCGAGTGCAGGTAAAGGGCAGAGCTATGGTGCTGAGTTACGTCCTGTACGGATTCAACGTTACTTTGTGGGAGAAGTGCAACGTAACGGTAATAATTACTACGCCTTATGCCGAGACAGCAATACTATTGGCACAACAGCGCCTGTTTGTAATGAGGAGAATGAAATACTTGAAGGGGTCGAAAATCTTCAGGTTTTATATGGCGTATGGGATACAAATAACAACCTTCAATATTTAAATGCTTCTCAAGTGGCTGCAAGTAATCAATGGGCTTCTATTGCTAGCGTCAAGATTACTCTGCTCATGCAAAGTACAGATGAACGTCATAATCGTGATGTAGATACTAAAACTTATAAGCTTGATCCCTTGCCTCCTAATAAGGAATATGGGCCGCTTAATGATCATCGTATTCGTCGTGTTTTTAGCACGGTAGTGATGTTGCGAAACTGGCGGTTAAACTAAACCGGAGAATTATCATGCGTCATTTTCATACACATAACACCCAACAGGGTGCTGCATTAATTGTAGCTTTAGTCTTTTTAATAGTCCTTACATTATTAGGGGTTTCGTCAATGGATGATACCGTATTAGAAATGCAATTAGCTAAACACAATCGTGAACAAAATTTTGCTTTGCAAGTGGCAGAAATGGGATTAATGAGCAGTGCGCCTTTATTGCTACAGGATAGTAATGCTACTTCAGACGCACAACTAAACAACTTAATGCAAAACAGACAACTGATTATCGCTGATCCCACTAATCCATATACTGAAGTTGATATTCAGCGTGATGATATTTCTAATGATAGTTATACCGTAAAAGCCAAATCCTTTGGCACAGAAATACATTACAAGGGGAAATTTCTTCCCAAAGCATCATCTTCTCCAAGCAGTCTCAATAAAACTAAAGATGCTTATTTTGAAACTTTGACGGAAGGTGAAAGTGCACCTGGACAACGACAAATAAAACTACGTGTTGGTATTATGAGAATGGTTCCTTCTGATTAACCCTATAAGAATATCAGAATAATGGTCACAAAAATGAGGTGTGGGTCTTAATAACGACCTCTACCTGACTTATAAAATATTAGGAGATATACATCATGAGACGCTTTATTCACTTTATCAGTGCCGCACTATTGGGTGTATTCAGTGCATTATCACTCCCCGGATTTGCCGATGATACCGAAGTGTATTTGGGGCAAGTCACTAATGTACATCAGACTGATGTACCTAATGTTGTTTTCATGCTGGATCGTTCGGGCAGTATGGCCTACTATCCACGAGGAGGGAATGGTGCTCCTAACTGCGGCATAGATACATTGCCAGGGCCCAATTGTCGCCGAATGGATCATCTTCAATATGCCTTAAAGCAATTGCTCGCTGAAGTGACCAATGTCCGTGTCGGTTTTATGACCTTTAAGTCTGAAGGGCATAAAAAACAAATCCCCGTTAATTATCCTGCTACCCATATTGATACTCCCGCCAGCAGTTTATCTGTTGGTTCTACCACTGAAAGAATCACCAGTGTGATTAGTAGCTCTCAAGATGATGCTGAGGAATACACCACAGGTTCAGCCACCGGTCAAGTGAGTTTAACGGATAAAATCCTACAATTAACAGGCAGTGATGGTAATGACGAGATGCAAGCCAATGTGTCTGGTGGTGATTATAAAATTCATTTGAAGTTCGATAGCAGTTTAGAAAATTCTATGGTCTTTGGGCATGTAGGTGATTTTCAAGACGACAATGGTGATAGCAAACCGCCTACTTATGCTGAAGGCGTTATTGGACAAGCCGTTCAATTTGATAATGATGGAAGTCATGTTCATTTGTCCGCATTAGAAGAGCTAGAAGTGGGAGAACAAGGCGCTATTGCTTTTTGGTATAAAAAAGCAGATAAAAATAAAAATACGATTTTCATGCGTGACAAAAGTGGTTCAACTTCTTACAGAATGTTCTTTAGCAATGATCGAATTATCTGGCATACCGGATGGAAGGTTTCTTCAGAGGATAAATATGAAGGTGAAAAGTTAGATGATATAGAAAACCGTTGGATGCATATTGTGGTCACTGGAAATAAGAACAAGCTATATCTATACATCAATGGTGTATTGATTAAATCAAGTAACAATGCCTTTGATGATAGTGATTTTAGGGAAAATGCTAATTCTGATTGGTACTTTGGTAGTAAAAAGAATGGTGATAATGCTTTTAATGGCCTTCTGGATGAATTCATATTAGACGATAAGTTGTGGGATGCCGCTAAAGTCATGGAAGTGTATAGCGCAGGTTTACAAGGTTTAGGAGGGACTAGCACCACTTATAAAATTGAAGACCATAAAGATAATTCTATTACTTACATTAAAAAAGGAACGGGGCGTAATTGGCGAGTACAGGATGTGGGCGACTTTTATGAGTGGAGTTCATCTAAAAATCACACAGCCTTGGCATTAGGTAATGGTCAATGCACCAATTCTTGGTGTGCGGGTGAACCCCTATTAGGTTTACGTTTCCCTAACATTGCGGCACCTGCTGGAGCCACACTGGAATCAGCCGAACTCACGTTATATGTTGATACAGGCATTAATGCTTGGAACAATGAGAAAAAAGATGTTGATAGCATTACGATTTCTGCTGAAGCCAGTCCTAATCCAGCAAACTTTTCTAGTGCTTTTCATAACCGCCCACATTTAACGGGGGCAGGAGCGACAGTTGTCTGGGAGAATGTGCCTTTAGAAAATACGGTCACTGTAGATGTGACTTCAGTGGTTGATGCTGCTATCAATCAATCCGGTTGGGATGACGCAAATAATGCGATTGCTTTGTACCTGAAAAAAACCCCAGGATCAGGTGATTGGGAGGGCAGTCGTTATATTTACAGCGATGAAAAAGATAGTAATAAAACGGCTGAGTTAAAACTGACATTTGGTTTTGCTCCACCTGACACAGGCAGTGGCAGCACAGAACCCGAAGTTGACCCTGAAAATCAGATAGTCGGTTTGCGTTTTCAAGGTGTTGATATTCCACAAGGTGCTCGAATCATCAGTGCCAAAATTGATCTCACCAGCATTCAAGCCGCATCGGATAATGATACCTATATCATTAAAGTTGAAGATTCAGGCAATCCTAGCGCATTTGAAAGTGCTGCCCGTAATCTATCCAAACGAACAAAATCGGATACGGTGGTGGAATGGACGCCTACCTCTTGGGGCACCGCCAGCACCGCCAGCACACCTGACTTAACCACATTATTGCAAGCCGTGGTTGGTACGCCAGGTTCTACCAGTAGTTCTTGGTGCGGCGGTAATCCGGTAAACTTCTTCATTGAACCTAAAGGTGATAGTCAACCTTTGCGTGCAGCCTTGTCTTATGACGGCGCGATGGAAAATTCCGCTACTAATATGTTGCCAAGACTGTCTGTTGAATATGATTTGGCGACCATTCCTAATGATGCTTGTGTCACACGCTCCTATACCTTTAGCGTTAGCGATCAGCAAGATGATGCTTTTGAGACACTCATTCGTAGTAGTGCACCAGATGATGCTGTATACAGTGTTTCACAAAGCCCCTCTTCATCATCTTTCGTATTAGCTAGTGATGGCACTATTGATGATTTAGAACGGCGCTTAATTGGTTTACGTTTTTCTGAATTGCCGATTAGCGCAGGTGTTGAAATACGAGGAGCCACGCTCTCATTAACTTCCGCAGAAGACTCTCCTGTAGATGAACTATTCCCTCCAACATTGCAAATTACTGCCGAGAAAGGACCTTCTGAAGCCTTTAAAGGT
The DNA here is from genome assembly GCA_016744475.1 of Thiotrichales bacterium. Classification (GTDB taxonomy): domain Bacteria; phylum Pseudomonadota; class Gammaproteobacteria; order Beggiatoales; family Beggiatoaceae; genus BB31. The sequence goes on from JADGEH010000001.1 coordinate 73,034, forward strand.
GGGGTGGCTAATTCAGGTAATCTGAGCAGTCCAAATCGTCCTAAAACCTCTTCTTCTACCACTTGGCAACCTGGTGCTTGGGTGAATGGAAATGTTTATTCTGTGGATGTGACAGAACCTGTTAAAGAAGCGATTGAAGGCAGTAATTGGAGTCGGTTCAGCAGCCTATCATTGTTTATTCGTGACAAGAATATGGACACTTACACGGAAGGTACGGGTTATCGTAAAGCTCACGGTATGGAATCCAGTGGTTCCGCCACGCCTGCCATCCTTATGTTACGCATTGCTGAACGTTATGCGGATAACGCAGATTCTGTACGCAAAGAGATGATTGAGTGGCTGCCCACCATTACAACGGGAGGAAGCACACCATTAGTGCCTGCGTTATTAGAAATAGCGAACTATTACACAGGCGGCAAGCTGTATTACGGAGATCACCGTGCCACTAGCTTAAGTAATCGTGTCAGCCATCCTGCCAGCTACTCAGGTGGAGGAATGTATTTACCCAGCGGATGTACGCTTGAAACCTTGGATGTTTGGGGTTCTGGTTGTAGCGGTCAACTCATTTGTACACCGGATAACGGTAATTTTAGTGCTTATAATCAATGTAGCAACGTTAGCTATGACAGCAATCAAACGGTGAATTATATTCATCCTCCATTCTCAGCTTGTCAGCCTAACTACATTATCTTCTTAACCGATGGTGAGGCTAACGGTACAGACAGCTATGCCAAAGCTCAAATTAAAAGCATTACTGGTAAAAATAGCTGTGCTACCCGAGGTAATTTAAAAAGCTCTTATGCCGATGATGAGCAATGTGGTTTAGAGATCATTGATTATATGTATACCAATGACTTTGCACCTGATATACCTGGCCGGCAAAATATTGTGACTTATACAGTGGGCTTTTTGGAAGCTGACCCTGATTTAATGACTGATTGGGCGGATGCTGGTGGTGGTGCGTTTTACCCTGCTTCTGATGCTATGACCTTGTTGACAGCATTTCGCCAAATTCTTGTAGATATTAAAACCAAAAGCGCCTCATTTTCTGCTCCTGGTTTAAGCGTGAATACCTTCACTCGGCTTTATCATAATGAAGACGTATATTTATCTTTATTTGAGCCTAAATCGACCCGCAGTTGGATGGGGAATGTCAAAAAATTCAAACTCTGTGATGGCGTGGGTTGTTGTGATAGCTGCTGTAGCACTAAGGAAGAATGCGTAGGTCTGTTATTGGATGCTAACGATAATCCAGTCACAGCGGGGGGGGGTGGTATTTCCGATGGTTCAGTTGATTTATGGAATACCACATCGGAGGCTGATGGCTCTATTGTGACCCAAGGTGGTAGTGGCTCTGTTGCCCCCACTGCTGGTAACCGTACTTTGTATACCAATCGCTCATCAAATAGTAATGTTCTACTATCACTGCCCAGTAATGCATTGAGCTATTCCAATACGACCAACGCTTTGTTTGGTGTGTCAACCAATGCTGAACGGCGAAAGCTCATTAATTGGTTGCAAGGTTATGAGCAAGGCGATACCAATGCTGGTGCGCGTGCTTGGACTATGCGTGATCCACTACACGGCAGTCCTGGTGCAGTCACTTTTGGGGTCGATGATAGTAAGGTTTATATCGCTAATAATGGTGGAGCCATTCGCCAATTAGATGCTGAAACAGGTGCAGAGGATTGGGTCTTTATTCCTAAAGATTTATTGCCTCTGCAAGAAGCTTTAATGGAAAATATAACCAGTAATGAGCATATCTATGGCATTGATGGAACCCCTGCTTTCTGGCGTGATGATTTTAATCAAAATGGTTCAATTGAACGCGCTGATGGTGATTTTATACGCATGTATGTGGGTATGCGCCGTGGTGGTCGCTCTATTTATGCAATGGATATTTCTACTCCTGATGCCCCTAAATTGTTATGGCAAATTAAAGGAGGTTCTACAGCAGGTTTCGATAACTTGGCTCAAACCTGGTCAACGCCCCAACCTAAAGCGATGTTAATTGATGGCAAAGTCAAAACAGTGTTGTTATTTGGAGCAGGTTTTGATGAAACCACTCAAGATAATGTAGGTGCGCCTTTAAAAGCCAGCAAAGGCAATGGCATTTTCATTGTTGATGCAGAAAACGGGGATTTAATTTTAGAAATTGGCAATCAAGGTTCTGGTGCGCATATGGAACTCACGGGAATGGAATATTCTATTCCTTCTGATCTTATGGTCTTTGATAGCGATGATGACAGCTTGGTTGATCGTGTTTATGTGGGAGATACTGGTGGGCAAGTGTGGCGTATTGATCTAAAAAATGTCCGCAGTTCAGGACAACGCCGTGGTGATAGTCTGGGAGCCCGCTTAGCGGCACTCGCCAATCCCGATCTAGCTGATCAAGCTCGCCGCTTTTTCTTTGCCCCTGATGCCGTTAATGTTGAGGATAATACCTACTCAGCCAATCCTAGATATTATTACGTATTGATTGCTAGTGGTTTTCGTCCTAGTCCATTGAGCACGGTAGTCAGTGATCGTTTATATGCTTTGCGAGATCGATCACTCGGTTATCTTCAATCTGATCCTATTAATACAGGGAATTTAGCCAATGCTTTATTGGATGCCCCGGGGGATTTAATTGACCCAGACAATCCTGACGATCCAACAGAGGGGAAAACGACTAATATCAGCCAGTTCTTTACCTTGACACATGGTTTGAATAAAGGTGGAAAAGATGGCGATTATGATGCTTTGTATGATGCGACAGAGAATGTTCTGCAACTCGGCACAGCAGATAATAGCATTACCATTGATCAAGCCATTGATGAAGTACGGGTAAAACATGGTTGGTTTATTGATTTGCCTAATGTGGGAGAAAAAGGTCTTGCATCACCTTTAACGCTATCAGGCATTGTGACTTATACCACCTATACTCCACCGGGTAGTGCTTTGAAAACTATCAATACTGCGGATGATCCCACAGAAACAACACCCGACAGAACTTATAACGATCCGGGTAGAGACCGTGTTTGTAATCAAGGCAAAGTGAAATTCTGTCATTCGCCACCGGGGAATCCTGAAAATTCGAGTACGATGTGTTTGCCTATGTCAGGTGGTAACAGCGTTGAATCTCATTTAGAAGGTCATTCTTTTGATCATATGGGAGTTTGTGGTCCGTTTGATTTTGAACGTCCAGCCAATGAAGCTACCAGTACTTGCGGAGATCAAGAGCAAGGTCGAGGTCGAGCTTATATGTTGAATGTCTTGATGGGAGGAGCTGTTAAAGACTTTGATGGCGATAAGGATGGCGATGGCGATGGCGATGGCGATGGCGATGGCGATGGCGATGGCAGTGGCAGTGGCAGTGGCAGTGGCAGTGGCAGTGGCAGTGGCAGTGGCGATGGCGATGGCGATGGCGATGGCGATGGATTAGATCGAGCAAAAGATTTGGGGGCTACTGTACCATCATCAGCTGAAGCCTATATATCCCCTGATGGAGCTGCTGTTCTGCTGCCTACAGGTAAAAAAGATGAAAATGGTGGCGATGGTACAAGCCTAGATAATGAAAGCATTTCTAGTGATCTGGAACGTCAACGCACATTCTGGCTCCAAGAATAGCCTCATCAACAAACGTCTGGTTTGCGTGCCAGACGTTTTTATGTAAGAAGCTGTCTGGTCAATTCAATATAAACAGCATCTAAAGATGACAACCATACTTTTTAAGGATATTTAACCATGCAGATTCGCAATAAAGGCTTTACCCTGATTGAGCTCATGATTGTGGTGGGGATTATTGGCATCATCGCTGCCATTGCCCTACCCGCTTACGATAAGCAGATGATGAAAACTCGACGTGCAGATGCCAAAACCTCATTGATGGCTTTAGCTCAAATTCAAGAAAGCTTCAATATGAACAATGGCAATACCTATGCAAGCCAATTATCAGGTACGGATGCTTTAAGCCTTCAATGTGAATCTAAAGGTTTATGTCAGGGGGATGGTACGACGACTAAAACACCCAAAGGTTATTACACCTTAACCGTCACTGATTTACAGGGTGGTACTGATGCAGGACCGAATTTTGTGGCAGGCTTTATTTTGAGTGCCACTATTCTAGCGGGGAGCGCACAGGATGATGCTTGGGAAAAAGGTCAATGTTATACCTTATCCGTGAACTCTCGCGGACAAAAAACCGCCGTTGATGACGGTGGCAATGTTCGCTCAGAGTGTTGGTAGGCAAATGTCTATCAGTCGATAAGCCCCTCCTTTGCATCAAACACTATCCTTTTCTATAAAACCTCACCCAGATGGCCTGGTGTGAGGTTTTTTCAGTTTTGTTCCTTGGAATGATTGCCATGAAAACATTGTCGTCCTTTATTCAATCTGTGCTTCAAGTACTGACTCTTAGTGTTTTGTTATGCAGTATGCCAGCCTCTGCCTTAGTGTTATTAGACAGTTACACCGATGGTCAAGGCGGTGTTTTAGAATTATCCGGTGTTCATCAACTTCTGCTCAGCCCAGATAATCAATATCTTTATGCTTGTGCATTTAATGATGAAGCCGTCAGCGTTTTCAGCCGTGATTCTAATGAGGGTCGTTTGACTTTTATTGAGCATCACAAACAAGGGCAAAACAATGTATCGGGTTTACGCGGTGCTTTTGCGCTGAGTCTCAGCCCTGATACGCAGCATTTATATGTGGCTGGGTTTTTATCTAATGCCATTGCGATTTTTTCTCGAAATGCCAGCGACGGGCGTTTGAGTTTTGTGCAAGAAATGGTAGGCGATACGCGCAATGCGCTGAATCGAGTCAATGGCTTGTCCTTGGATACCCAAGGCAAAAATCTTTATGCGACTTCAGACGATGGCGTGGGGGTTTTTAGTCGTGATAGCCAGACAGGGTTGCTCAACTTTGTCGCGCTTTACCAAAACACCACGCCAGGTATGCAAGGACTGAGCGGAGCCACCGCAGCACGAGTCAGCCATGATGGTTTAAGTGTGTATGTCACTGGGCGCAATGATAATGGCTTGGTGTTTTTTGAGCGTAATCCTGACACGGGTGGTTTGAGTTTTTCTCAGTTTTATGCCAATGGTCTCAATGGCATAACGGGTTTAGGCGGTGCGTATGATGTGCAAATCAGCGCTGATGATAGCCTGGTTTTTGTTAGTGGAAACAGCGATGCAGCGATTGTGGCTTTTCAACGCGCAGCGGGTGGGGCATTAACATATTTGCAAACTTATCAAAATAATGTGGGCGGGGTTCAGGGTTTATCCGGCGTACAGAGTTTAACCCTCAGTGATGATGGTTCGCGCTTATTCGCTGTGGGTAACAGTGACAACGCTGTGGTGATGTTTGATGTTTTAGGCGCGAGTAGCGCACTCGATCCTTTGCGTTTTTTCCAGTTGGTGAAGGATGGTGAGCAGGGCATTAATACTTTATCCGGTCTTAACAGCATCGCAGTGGATAGTCAGTCACGTCAGGTGTACACCAGTGCTTTAAATGTTAGCAGCCTTACCGTGTTGTCATTAGATTCAGCCGATCTAAGTTTGAGCATGACCGCTCTCGCCGATACACCATTAGATAGCACTTTTAGTTACACGCTGCATGTGGAAAACCTGGGCCCTGGCGTGGCTAATGATGTAGTTTTAACCGATACCTTGCCTTCAGCCTTAAGCTTTAATGCCGCCAGCAGCGATTCTCGTTGTAGTGCCACAGGACAACAGATCACTTGTGTCTTAGATGTATTGACAGCCAGTCAAACATTGGATGTTTTATTGTCAGTGACCGCTAATGAAGCCGGTACCGTGAGCAATACCGCCAGTATTAGTAGCTCGGATTTGGATGGCGATAGCAGCAATAATAGCGCTTCTGCTAGCATTGACATCATTTCCCAGCTATCCAGCGCAGATGTGGGTATTAGCCTGTCTGTGGATACTGATCCGGTCAACATCAGTTCTACTTTCACCTATCAAATGCAACTGAGTAACGCAGGCCCTAGTGATGCGAATAATGTCGTGGTGTTGCTGTCTCTCCCTTCGGGTAGCAGCTTTGTCAGTACGCAAGCTGGGCAAGGCGTTTGTACTTCGCTAGATAGCACGCAAATACGCTGCACGCAAAATAGCCTCACCGCGAATAATCCGAGTGCTCTCAGCGTCACTGTGCGCAGTCCCAATCAAGCCACAGAGATCACGGCAACAGCCAGTATCAGTGCCAATGAAACGGACTTAAACACGAGCAACGACAGTGCTTCAGTCAGCAGTCAAGTGGAAGTCATCACCACTGATTTGCAATTGCTAGGCGCTTTTCCTGATCGTCTCACCGTGACGGTGGGGGAAGTGCTGACGTATGAAGCGGGGATGCGTAATCTTGCCAGCACGGCGGCGCAGGATGTCATTTTTGAAGCCCTGCTAACGCCGGCCAGCGGCTTACGTTATGTGTCTGCATCGACGACTAATCCCAATGTAACCACACCTTTTTCAGTGTGCAATGACCAGGGACAAGGCGTGGTGCGGTGTGAATTGGGCACATTGGATGCGTTAGGCAGCCCGGTGTCTGTGCAATTATCCGTATTACCCATCAGTTCCGGCACACTCAACGCCCGTTTTGCACTGAGCAATCCCGCGACTGATACCGATACCAGCAATAATACCTTTAGCGCCGAAGCCGTGGAAATGACGGGCGAACCCATTGATGTGGCTTTAGCGCTCACCACTGTCACGCCCAATGTGGGTTTTATTGGCAATCCATTGGCGTTTCAACTCACCGCCAGCAATACCAACACCTCTTCTCCCGCCAGCAATGTTGTGGTGACCATGACGCTACCCGCAGATGTGGATTATGTGGGCGCGGTTACAGAACAAGGTTCCGGTTGTAGCGAAACCGCTGGAACCGTGACTTGTGCATTAGGCAATATGTCCATTAGTGGCAGCACCCGTCTGACTTTAACCGTGCGCCCCACCACCGAAGCGGACGTGGCTTTTAGCGCACAATTAAGCACCGGGAGTTTTGATCCTGATAACACCAATGATGTCGTGAGCCGCACGGTGAGTGTGCAGCCCGCTACGGTGGATTTACAAGTCACAGGGAGCATCAGCCCTGATCCAGTGGTGGTCGATGATGAATTACAAATGCTGTTCACTGTCGTCAATGCGGGCCCTAGCCAAGCCAATAACACCCAGTTCACACTGAGTTTGCCGACCGCTGGTACTTATTTATTGTTGTCTGCGGCGGTAGCGGGAGGCAACGATTGCACGTTAGCGGCGGATGTATTGAGCTGCGATTTGGGACTACTCAGCATACAAGCCGCCTCCAATATCGAAGTGCGTTTATTGCCACACGAGGCGGGGCTTTTTAGCGCGACCGCCACCTTGCAAAGCAGTGTGCAAGACACCCAGGCCGCTAATGATAGCTTGACCTTAAGCAGTCTCGTCAACCAGCCTTTAGCCTTGAGCCAGGGACAAGTGTACGTGGAGGGGCAAAATGGAATAACGGGTTTGCAAAGCCTATTTGGCCTATTGATCAGCCAGGATGGGCAATATTTATATGCCACCAGTTTTAATCAAGCAGGTGTCGTGGTGTTACAGCGTGAAGCCAGCAATGGCGATTTAAGCGTGATACAGTTTTTGAGCAATCAGGATGTGGGAGTCAGTGGTCTAGGTGGCGGCAGCACAGCGGCTTTTAGTAGCGATGAAAAATGGTTGTATGTGCCTGGATTTATTGACGATAGCTTGGTGGTCTTGCAACGTAATGCGAGCAATGGATTGCTGAGTTTTGCGCAAGTCGTCAGCGCAACGGACACAGGCTTAGAAGCGCTGCAAGGGCCTTATGCCGTGACAACACAGGACAATTTTGTGTATGTCGCTGATTTCAATTCGGATGCAGTGTTAGTGCTACAACAACAAGGCACGGATAGCAGCCAATTAGTGCTGCTAGACATACAGCAAAACGGGATAGGCGCAGTGAACGGCTTAAACGGCATTAATCACCTCACCGTCAGCGCAGACGGTGCGCAGTTATATACCAGTAGCGCTTTAGATAGCAGTGTGACGGTGTTTGACCGTGATCTCAGCAGCGGGCTTTTAAGCTTCAAACAAGCCTTGCGTAATGAGAACAGCGAAGGCGGCATTACGGGCTTAAACGGTGCCAGTCATGTTTTGAGCAGCCCCGATAATCAATATGTCTATGCCGCGGGCGGTGCGGATATGAGCGTGGTGACGTTCAAACGGGGCGCTGATGGGCGTTTGCAATACCTGCAAACCCTCACTGACAACAACGGGCTGAATAATGTCTCTGATCTTAAATTAAGCCAAAACGGTGATTATTTATATGCTGCGGCGACTAACAATAATGCGCTGACATTGCTAGGTCGCACACCGAGTACGGGTTTATTAAGCCTGCAACATATTCTGGCAAATGGCACGGATGGGATACAAGGTTTAGACGGTATTCGGGCTATCGCCATCAGCCCCGACGCGCAGCATGTTTATACCGCTAGTCTTAACGGTAATGCCATCACTTTGTTTCGTTTGCCCAATGCCGATGTGTCGGTGAGTATGACCGCTACCAACGTGCAACCCAACACTGGACAAGACCTAACGTATCGCTTTTTAGTCAGCAATAACGGTACTGATCGCGCCACCAGCACCACTTTAAGTGTGCAAATTCCAGCAGGTTTATCGCCCCTCAGCTACAGCAGCACAGGATTTTGCGAAATGACCAGCGCAGCGCTGACTTGTCACTTAGGTTCGCTCAATGCGGGGGCGGCGACCAATGTGAGCTTGACGGTCGTGGCTGACAGTGCAGGCGAGCGCATGACCACCGCCAGCGTCACGGCCTCACAAAGTGACGAACTGCCTGATAACAATACGGTCAGCCAAAGCATTGAAGTGATGGGGGTGGCTAACTTAGTGGTGAGTCTTGATGCGGCAGTGCCCTTTACGGCTCAAGAGGCGGAGATTCAATATCAAATCAATCTCATTAATGCCGGCCCTGATGCTGCCAGCCAAATCGTGTTGACCGATGTTTTGCCCCCGCAAGTGGCTTTTATTTCAGCGCAACTCAATGCAATCCCCTGCACTTTTAACGATCCCACCGTCACTTGCTTACTCGACACGCTGGCTAATCAAGCCCGTGTGGTGGGCGAAATTCGCGTGCGGATGCTCGACACGAGCAGCGTGACCAATAGCCTATTAGTTACCAGCACTTCACTGGATTTAAACCAACCCAATCAAGCCAGCTTGACGCTGCCCGTGGCGCAAACGGTGATTAATAGCGAGATCAATAATCAAGGACAGGTGTTACGCGATGTGTGGGTGACGGCTGATGGTGTGATTCGCGACGGCACAGTGGCAGGCACGTTGCAAAACCAAGGCTTGCTCGATGGGGTCAGCATCGCACCAGGTGCTTTGATCATGGGCGGACGTTTATCGGGCGTGATCAATCATCAAGGCACGCTTCAAGATGTGGAATTATTGGCGGGCAGCACTCTTAACGGCGGTCGAGTGCAAGGCTTGATACAAGGCACCACCAACTTGTTATCCAGCTTATTGCCGCGTTTGAGCAACGTACAAGTCGCGGCAGGCACAGAATTACGCTATCTGGTCATCGACAATACGGTGACATTAGATGCGGCTACCGTACTCGGCACGGGACTTAAATTTACCGCCTTAAGTGATATTCCTCTGGATAAAGACATCAGCGGTTTATTCCCCGTCTTAACGGAAACACAGACTCAGGGACAAGCCTTGGATGTCAATTACTCACCGGAATTTGACAGCCGAGATACTGTACTTAATGGTTTGAATACCTCGCCCGATATGTTTGGCTTGCAATTCCAGGCTACCGCTTGGGGGCATTTATTTTTTGATTTGTCGGGGGCTTTAATCAGCGCTGTTCCCGTGCAAATCATGCGCACCGCGAATCCTAGCAGCTTGCAACTCACCGCATCGGGAGCGGCACATCTCATCACACCCAATCAATTCGATGTTTTACTACAACCTGCTTTGCGCAATCCTGCGGCACTCAGTTATCTGTTACAGTCTTTCGGCTTGGAAGCTCAAGCCCAAGTGGATGGTAACCTCAATATTCCTTTGCCCAATAATAGCGGACGTTTATTATTGCGGCCCGATTGGGTGGCAGTCCCCGCCGGTGTCGATGATCCGGGTGACAGTCCTGCGGCGCTCGGTTTTCAAGCGATAAGCACGATACCAACCATGAATTATGCGGTCATGTTTTTTGACGACGGCTTAGGTATGCGTCGTCAACAGGTATTATATCCCGTGGCAGCAGACATCAACGCTTGGCACACCGCGCAAAATCAGGGAGATATGACGCAGCTTAATATTCAGCCCAACGGCTTGATAGCTTTCAGTCAAAATGGACAGGATTATCAAGGCGTATTCGATATATTCGTACTACCTGGCGGTACTGGTAGCGGTCATGCGGTCAGTGTGCAAGACACCACCGATCAAAATGGCGATAACTTGCCTGATTTACTCGTCACTTACCCTGATGGGGACACTCAAAAAATATTTGTTGGACAATAACTTGGACGACTTACAGCAGAAATTACAACAAGGGCTGGAGACTTTCAGCCACATCACCGACATCGAACTGGGCAATACGCCTAAAACCTTGGTGTACGAGGAAGATCGGATCAAGCTTTATCGCTACGAAGCGAGAACCGCCTCACAAAATGCTGTGCCGATCTTATTGGTGTATGCCTTAGTCAACCGCCCTTGTATGCTGGATTTACAAGAAGATCGCTCCCTGGTTTGCGGTCTTTTAAACAGCGGTCAGGACGTGTATTTAATCGACTGGGGCTATCCTCACACCGAAGATGCTCAGTTGACCTTGGATGATCACATCAATGGCTACCTTAAGCATTGCATTGATTTTATGTGCCAGTATCACCAGGTGTCTGCCATCAACTTGCTAGGCGTGTGTCAAGGCGGCACCTTTAGCCTCTGCTATGCCGCGCAACACCCGGCTTCAGTACGCAATCTAGTGTTAATGGTAACACCCGTGGATTTTCATACCACAGACAACACCTTACGCCATTTATGCAAACATATTGATGTGGATTTATTGGTAGACAGTTGCGGCAATGTGCCAGGCAGTTGGTTAAACACCTTGTTTATTGCGCTCAAACCTTTTCGTTTAAGCAGCCAGAAATATGTACATTTTCTGGATAAACTCGATGATCAAGCCGCTGTTGAACATTTCTTACGCATGGAGCAATGGATTTTCGATAGCCCCGACCAGCCGGGCGAAACCTTCCGTGAATTCATCACCTGGTTTTTTAATGAAAACCGATTAGCCCTAGGCACCTTACAGTTAGGCGGACGGCCGGTGAATTTGCGCCAGTTAAATATGCCTATTTTCAATATTTACGCCTTACAAGACCACATTGTTCCGCCCGGTGCTTCCACAGCCCTGGCGGATTACGTGAGCAGTCAGGATTATCAAGAACTGAGCTTTGCGGGTGGGCATATCGGCATTTATGTCAGCCGCCGCGCACAAGAAGAAATCCCCCCCGCCATAGGGCATTGGTTAAACCAGCGTTGTTGACGCTGGGTTTACCATCTTTGCGCTGCTCAGCCTCATCCTATCTCACCTTCTGTTTGATGTTAGAAAAGAGCCTTTTGCTTTTAATCACACATCAAAATTCCCATGAGATTATAGTAGCGCTCCAGAGAATCTGGAGACTGTAGCCTATGGTATTGTTTTTAGAAGATTTACCATCATTGTATGGGATTGTGAAATCACTCGCTGACGTTACGCAAAGGCTCCACACTTGAGTGTATAGCGTGTGAACAAAAACGGATATTTTCGTTCCCTTCACGCAGACTGCGTAACGTGAGTTACTAAATACGGCGTTCTATCAGAAGCACAGGTATAATACGCGCCCAGAATTTGAGAGAGGACATCTGACTCTATGAAAAGCAGCACGTTGGCGATTGTTGACCCGAATTTAAGACCCCTGGATGGTGAAGCCTTGACGCTGGATGAATGGTTTGCGCGTGTCGGGCAGGATCGTGATATTCGAGAACAACGCCTGATCGTCACGGCCTATAAACTGGCTGAGCGCTTGTGCGCTGGACGCACGCGCTTAGGCGGCGAAGCGGAAATTTCTCATGTATTTACGGTGGTGGATTCGTTAGCCGAACTCCACATGGACACGGATACTTTGATTGTCGCCATTTTGTATGAGTTGGTAGAAAACGGCGATCTGGATTTAGAGGATGTGGCGCAGCAATTTGGGCGTGAAGTCGCAAAATTAATTCGTGGTGTGAATCACATGAGTGTCATCAGCGAACTCAAAGAAGCTTCGCTGCATGAACCGATGTCACCGGAAGAACAAGCTGAGCAAACCGAAAAACTACGTCGCATGATTTTGGCGATGGTGGAAGATGTACGAGTGATGCTGATTAAGCTTGCCGAACGCCTGCATGAAATGCGCATGATTCGTTATTTACCGGAAATCCAACAACGCCGCTTAGCGCGTGAAACCTTGGAAATTTTTGCGCCCTTAGCGAATCGTTTAGGCATTTGGCAAATCAAATGGGAATTAGAAGATTTATCTTTGCGTTATCTCGAACCTGCCACCTACAAGCGCATTTCTCGCTTGCTCGATGAGCGCCGCGAAGGTCGTCAGCAGCATATTGATAAAATGACCTCGTTGTTGGACACCACGCTACAAAACAATGGGATTGAATCTAAAATCAGCGGGCGGCCTAAGCATATTTACAGTATTTGGCACAAAATGCAGCGCAAAAACATCGCTTTTCATGATTTACAAGACATTCTTGCAGTGCGCGTGGTGGTGAATTCTGTCAGCGATTGTTACATCGCTTTGGGGGTGATTCACGGTCAATGTCCACCGATTCCGCAAGAATTTGATGACTATATTGCCTGCCCTAAATCCAATGATTATCGCTCGCTGCACACGGCTGTGATAGGGCCTGATCATCAAACCTTTGAAGTGCAGATTCGCACTCACGAAATGCATCATAATTCCGAGTTAGGCGTGGCTTCGCATTGGCGTTACAAGGAAGGGGTCGAACCCGATCAAATGTTTGAGCGCAAAATCCGTTGGTTACGCCAAGTCATGAGTTGGCGCGACGAGGAAGGCAGCGCTAATGATTTTATCGAGCGATTTAAGTCGGAGTTATTTGAAGATCGCGTGTACGCCTTTACGCCTAAAGGCAAAATTATTGATTTAGAAGCCGACTCCACACCGTTGGATTTCGCTTTTCATATTCACACTGATTTAGGCTTGAATTGCAAAGCTGCTTTAGTCAATGGGCGCGTGGCGCCGTTGACGTATCGGCTCAAAACAGGCGATCAAGTCGAAGTCATCACGGATAAAAATGCGCGTCCTAATCGCCATTGGTTAAACCCACAATTAGGTTATGTGAAGACTTCACGCGCACGCAACCGCATTAAATTGTGGATTAAACAGCAAGATACCACCAAGCAAGTGGCTGAAGGGCGCTCCGTGCTAGGGCGTGAATTAGAGCGTTTAAATGTCCAAAACATGGATTTGAAAAACCTGGCTGAACGTTTTAATTTCAAAAGTTTAGAAGGATTTTTAGCCAGTATTGGACGCGGAGATACCAACACGGCGCAAATCGCTGAAGTATTAGCCCCGCAAATTCTGCCACTCGATCAACCCGTGGCTTCTTTGTCATTGCGTGGCCTGAAAAGCAAGCCCACTTTGTACAACACTTGCGAAGAGTTCTTGCAAAATAGCTATATCGCTGATTGCTGCAAACCGATTCCTGATGATGAGGTGTTAGGTTATATCACCAGTATGGGCGTAGAAATTCATCTCGTGGATTGTGGGCACTTAGCTCAGCTACAAACCACCGCAGATGATGAATGCTTTGTTGAAGTGGAGTGGGAACCGCCCGCTGGCACCATGTATACCCTGGACATTCATATCAAAGCCGATGATCGCTATGGTTTATTGCGTGATGTGAGCAACATTTTGACGGAAGAACGCATCAACATTATCGCGGTGGAAACGGCAACCGACCAAGAGCATATCGCCAATATGCGCATGACGGTGGAAATCAAAGATGCACGCCAATTTAGCCGTGCTTTACAGCGCATTGATGCTTTGCGTAATGTGATGACTGTCAACCGAGTTGTACATTAATGCCGACCTTACATTGGCAGGTTTTGCCGGATGCGCAAAGTGTGGCGCAAGCCGCTTGTGAGTATATTTTGCGAGCCGCAGAACAAGCGATTAAAGCGCGAGGGGTTTTTCGCTTGGTATTAGCGGGTGGGAGTACACCAGAGCGTGCTTATCGCTTATTGGCGGGCAGCACGGCGGATTGGACGCATTGGCATATTTATTACGGCGACGAGCGCTGTTTGCCACCCGAACATGATGAGCGCAATAGCTATAAAGCTCAGCGAGCCTGGTTGACACAGGTGCCGATTCCTTTGCATCAACAATATCCTATTCCTGCCGAACAAGGTGCCAAGATGGCAGCGCTTATGTATGCACATACTTTGAGTCAGGCGCTGCCCTTTGATTTAACCTTGCTGGGGTTAGGCGAAGATGGACACACCGCCAGTCTTTTTCCTGGGCATCGCTGGGAATCTGACGCGCTCACTCAAGCGGTATTAAATGCGCCAAAAGCACCACCGCAGCGGGTGAGTTTAAGCCCGACAGCATTAGGACAAAGCCGAGAGATCGTGTTTTTAGTGACGGGTGCGAATAAGCGTGAAGCGGTGCAGGCTTGGCGGGCAGGAGCCGCATTACCTGCGGCACAAGTAGCCGCGTTAGCGCCTACGCTGGTGTTGCTCGATCAGGTGAGCGATGGAGACGTGGACAGTGGCGCTTAGAATTGATATGACAAGCCTGCATTAATCGACAAAATATCTTCATTAATATCAATAGTGAGGTCTGTAAAGTCTTGATGATAATAATCGTGACGGACTAATACCAGTTTGTAATCCCAATGCTCATTAATCCGCCCACGCCATCCCAAGGAAAGGCTGGTACCTGTGGCTTTACCGCTGGATTCATTGTAACGCGCATCCAGATTGGCATAAGCCGCACTGAAAAACAGCACGCCATAAGGTGCGACAGGCCAGCCCGCGCCCGCACCGATAAAAGGCCCGCGTCCGGTTAATTTCACGGCAACACCCGCAGGATTATTGCTTAAATCAATTTGTGTGCGTCCGTATTTATAGCCCGCAAAGGTGCTGATGGTGTCGCTAAGGCGATAGCCTATTGATAGCGCCATATCGTCACGCCCAAATTCCAATCCCACATTATCGCTATTTGCCGAAATATCGGTTTCAAATGCCGTGTTTAAATAGAGTTGTCCGTGAGTCAAAGTAAGACCGGCTCCTGCGGATATCATTTTTGCGGATACATCGGTTAATCCAGCGGAATAAGACAAATCACGATAATTGATAGATAGATTGGGAATCCATTGCCCATTCTCCTCTGCTGGCACTACCAAGGGCAGCGCCATAAAGAGGCTGGCGGAAGACAAGGCAATGAATCGTTTGGCATTACGCATCATGTTGTTTCCAATCTGTATTTAAAAAGAAGGGGTGAGTAAAAAAGGCTCTGAATTATTTTGAGCGGCTTCAACTTGAGTGCTCTTATTCAGTTGCTCGCGGAGTTCTTGTTGTAATTGTAGTAATTCAGGATATTGCGCCAGCACGCCTAAACCACGCCCGACGAGTACTAAGCTTTCGGCTAATTGCCCGGCGGCTTGTTGTGTACGCGCTTGCTGGACGTAGCGAGCGGCAATGCGTTGCAAGCCTTGCTGCGCTTGCGGATGTTGATTGTCACGCACCAGCACTTTTTGATAGGACTCATAAGCACTTTCTAATTGATTTTGTGCTAAGGCTTGTTGTCCTTGTTGTAACCAATCAGCCATTTGTAGGGGTGGGTTTTGTGGCTCAGTGAGTTGTGGCGGTTCGGGAGGCGAATAGGCCACTTCAACAGTTGGTGCTGGAACATTACGGGCTTGCGTGTTGTTTAAACTTTGTTGCAAAGCCAACAAGCGAGGATGGCGCGGTTGAATACTCAAGCCTTTTTGAATCAATTCGCGTTGTTGGGGTATTTGTGCTTCTTGTGCTAGTGCGACATAGCTCTCTGCAATACGGTCAGGCAAGCGCATGACACGCGCATCTTTTGCGGCTAAGGTGAGTAATTTTTGGTAGCTGAGGTAGGCATTATCCTGCTCCGGCGAGGTCAGTTTATGAGCTGCCAGTTGAGCTTCAGACTGCTTGAGTAATTTCTCTATATCTTGTTGTTTTTTCTGCTGATTCTGGGCTTTTTCATACAACGTTTGCGCCTCATTTAAGCGTCGCTGAGCGAGACTTTCTAAACCCTTTAAGGCGGCTTGCTGTTCGGGTTCTATGCGCAAAATCGCCTGATACGTTTGGAACGCAGTATCAAATTCGCCTGTTTGAGTATTATCTTCTGCAAATTGCAGCCAATAGTTAAGCGCTGCCGCCTGCAATGTGGGGCTGCTGGGTACATTGGTACTATTGTCGGAGGCGAGAGTGTCTGTTACTGGAGACGCTACATCAAGCTCAGTCGATGGCGAAATAGGGAGATTTGAGGGTACGGATATGAGCGTTTCTGTCGGTGTCGATGCCTTGGCTAACAAAGGTGATAACAAGGATTCACGCCAAAGATGATAGCTACCACTCAATAACGCACTACTCAGCAATACAGCGATCAAAACGGGACGTAATCGTGAAGGCGCAGAGGGAGCCAATAATGCGTCACGAAATTCTGTAACATTTTGCCAGCGTTGTTGAATATGTACCGCTAAGGCTTTTTTTAAGGCGCAATGAATGGTGTGAGCACGCTCATGTTGCGGATCAATGAAAGCCTCGTTTTGCAGCGTATCTTGTTGCCAACGCTCGGTCGCCGCAGGCGGTAATTGGCCTTTTAATAATAAGTGCAGTAGCGCCGCACAGGCGTAAATATCTGTCCAAGGGCCAATATTGCCTTGATCTGAATATTGTTCTAACGGCGAATAACCGGGTTTTAGCACCAGGGTCATACTGCGCGTATGTTCAGCCATCACGCTGACACTGCGGGCGGCACCAAAATCAATTAAAATGGGCACATCATGTTGGGTGAGCAAAATATTATGGGCGGACACGTCCAGATGGAACACTTGTTTAGCATGAATGGTGTCCAACGCCTCTAAAATGGGCAACACAATATCCAGCGCTTCTTCAACATTTAACGTGCCGCCTCGTTCACATAAACGCCGTGCGGGGCTGTCCCCTTCTAAATATTCCATCACCATATAAGCGGTTTGATATTCTTCAAAATAATTCAACACGCGCACAATGTTGGGATGTTCAAATAAAGCGAGATTTTGAGCTTCATTAATAAAAGAATCCAAACCCTTTTGTAAAGCTTCAGCTTGATTGTGCAAGGGAATAACGTTCTTGCTGTCAAGTTCTCGTAAAGCCAAACTGGAGGGGAGATATTCTTTGATCGCCACCCGTTTATTCAAGCATAAATCCAGCCCCATATAGGTAATGCCGAACCCGCCTTGACCGAGCACACGTCCCAGCAGGTATTGCCCTTTTAATAAGGTATGAGGGGAAAGATACAACGGGTGAGGGTAATGGTTTTGATCAGGATGTCCACAGTGAGGACATTCGGTGTGAGTGGAGACGAGTTCCCCCATGCAGTGAATGCAACGCAGGTGCAACTGCTGGCTGGTATCTGTGGGGAAAACGGCTTTATTCATAACGACCTTACTCGTTGCCTGTATAAGTCTGTTGTAAGTGACGCATACGCTGTTTTGCTGATTGCCATTGCAAAGGCGTGAGTTGCTCGCGTAATGTGGTTTGCTGCGCCTGTGCTGGCTCAAATCCTTGTTGTCCTGCCCACAACCACCAAGCCAGTGCTTCAATATTATCTTGTTTTACACCTTGCCCGCGAGCGTATAACAGACCCAAATGGTATTGCGCTGCACTATGCCCTTGATGAGCGGCGCGTTGTAGCCATTGTGCAGCTTGAGACACATTTTGCGATACGCCTTGGCCTTTTGCATATAACAAGCCCAGATGGTATTGCGCTTGGGCCATGCCTTGAGCCGCCGCCTGTTGCCACCAATGTGCGGCTTGTTGTGGCTGTTGATGCTGAAAATAGACGCGACCTAAATATGTTTGCGCCATCGCATCGCGGTGTTTTGCCAAGTCTTTACAAGGTTTTATGACGGTCAGCCAAGCGGTATCAGATAAGGCTTGTAAACAACTTTGCAAAGCTTGCTGACGATAAGCCGCATAAGAGGGGCTGTCAATAGCCATCTCAGACGCGGCTGTAGCGGCGGATGTAGCCATTGTCTGTGGTGGAGCTTGCGGTGTCGCGGGTGGTAATTGCCGCGCAAAAGCCTCAATCAAGTGAGGACAAGAACGCTGATAAGCGGTGCGCAATTTATTCAGCTGAGCCGTGGTTTTATCGCGCTGCTGATATAACACCGCCACCTCAGCACAGCGTTTTTCTCGTTCTGCGTGAATGCGTGCTTGAAGGTCTTGCGAGGCGTTGGGATGTTGTTCTAAATAATCAGTCAACGGATCAATATAAGGTTGAGCAAACAAGGCTTGTGTGTCTGAGGACGTTTTAGGGAGGGGGCGTGCCGGTTGAGATTGGCAAGCCGAGAGCAGTAGCCATGCCGTAATAGTGATGATGTGAGGCGCGTACAGAAAGGCTTTAATGCTCATCATCACGCGCTTCTTGCTGCCAAGCTAAGACTTGGGCATACAGCGTGTTTTTCGGCAATCCTGTGATTTGACTGGCTAAACGCGCCGCTTGCTTGAGCGGCAAATCTTGGCTAAGGACGCGCAATACGTGTTCAGCTTGTGCATCGAGTGAACGTTGTTCTTGCGGTGTTCCCGCCAACAAAACCACGAATTCGCCTTTGCAATGCACGGATTCCGCTTTTAACCAAGCCTGCAATTCAAGCAGGCTGCCGCGTTTCACCGTTTCAAACAGCTTGCTCAATTCTTTGACTAGCACGGCTTCGTGCTGTTGCCCAAAAATATCGATCAAATCCATAAAACAATCCAGGATGCGATGCGGGGCTTCGTAAAATATTAAAGTGTGCTCGGTGTCCGTCAAATCTTTTAAGAAGTGTTGGCGGGCTTGCGTTTTAGGCGGCAAAAAACCTAAAAACGTGAATTGATCCCCACCTAAACCCGCTACGGATAGCGCTGCAATTAAAGCACTGGGCCCAGGAATCGGACTGATGCGGATATTGGCGGCATGTGCGCTAGAAACTAAACGAGCGCCAGGATCGCTGATTAAAGGCGTGCCTGCATCGCTGATAAGCGCGATGTCGTCGCCATTTAATAAAGATTGCAAAAGAGCCTGTGTCGCACTTTGCTCATTGTGTTCGTGCAAGGCTTGTAGTGGGGTATTAATTGAAAAATGTACTAATAGAGGGCGGCTATGGCGGGTATCTTCTGCCGCAATCAGTTTGACCTGTTGAAGCGTCTGTTGCGCACGCGGGGAGAGGTCTTGCAGATGACCAATGGGAGTGGCGACGATATAAAGCGTGCCTGTCGCTGCTGTAGACATAAATAGTGTGCAAACACCTTAGAAGTGAGACGTTGAAATGAGGTGATGAATATAGCTAAATTACATCATTTATAGGCTTTCGATATAGCCAAGCCCAAGACTGCCAGTCCTTCAAGGACTGGCAGTCTTAACAACTGATATAATTTTGCTATATTAAGCAAGGGTAGACGCTGCGGTGTTGCAACCTCTATATCAATACAACAATTATTTAAATCTAAAAAAAACAAGTATCTGGCAATGGTTTTATAAAAGTATTAGACGGTGGGGGGGCAAGGTCAATGAATTTGTGGGTGGTGTCGGTAGTGTAAAGCATGGCTATCAAAGCGTTCGGCATATAAATCAATCCATTCCATAGCGGCTTCTTCAGCACTTAAGGATTCGCCTTCCGCTTGTTTTTTCTGGCGATAAATTTCAATTTGACAGACTTGCTCTACCATGCGTCCACGAAAGGCATCTTCTTCACTGATAAACATCACCCCAATTTCAAAATAATTTAAACGTTTGCGTGACCAGACGACTTTCACTAAGGCTTCAAAGGCAGGTTTTATGGAAGGAAGGCGTAATTGAATAAGCGTACTGATAGGCCATTGATGAGTGCAGATGAAAGCCAATCCTCCCACACTCACATTGTTTAAAGGTTGATAGTGATGCTTAGATTGTGGGGAAGCTTCCCATATTTCCACAGGGATTTCAGTGGGATGCCGATAAAATTTTCGATGTTCATTCATGAGATGTGCTCCTTCCCTTCCCTACGTTGAAACAAGAATCCACAAGCTATGCGGAATTCTCTTCAGCCTTAATAAGGGAGCATTTTCTATTCCAGACAAAACCCAGCAGTATACGGGATAAGCCCCTCAATTTAAAAGCCTAGCTGCTGTTTAATAAACAAAGTCTAACGTGGGACAAAAGGGGCTGTCCGCTTGACCGTAGTCGGTGGTCACTTATGGATTATTGACCACTGAACTCATAAAGTTCAGTTCCATCACTCTTTCTAAAATGGTCGCTAGTAATTCATGTCTAGCAGTCAAACTATCACGATCATTCACACGCCATTGTTGTTGAGCTTTGATAAGCTTCTGGCGAGGTTCACCTTGTAAAGCATCTCGATATTGCTGATAAACTTGGTTGAGTAATTGATCCGCCATTTGCAATTCGGGAAACTGACAAATCATGGATTCTGTCGGATTGAGCTTAGCACCACTGCTGCACCAAGCAGGTGCGCAATGGGCCATTGATAATTCTTTGGCGGACAGTTGTGGGCTGCTCAACAAGATTAACAGTGATGCGTATAAAGGTAATTTTTTCATAGGCTTGAGTTCTCAATCTCAGTGACTCACTTAAAGCAAGATACGTGAAATGGACGACAGTATTTGGCACACCTTGTGTCGGGCAACAGCGCTGTAGAGTCCTGTGCATTAAGGCATCTTGAGCGGAGCAACGCAGCAAAATAAGGTGACTTTACAGTGGATGATTCTATATTTCGTATAGACTCTTAAAAGCTCTTAACCACAGTCGATGGATATGAGCCAGACAGTTATTGCTATACTTTCGTTTGTAAACGGCGATGTAGCTTAAACCAATTTCCATAAAAAGCAATTTATGCACTTCAAATACAAAGCGATGAATGAAGCGGGACACATGGTGTCTGGCGAGTTACAAGCGGATAACGCTGAAGACTTAGATATCCGATTGCAGCGTTTGCAATTAGATTTGATTAGTTTTCGCACTCAGCGCAGCAGTCGTCGCCGCGCCTTTAAATTCAATTTTGGCAAAAACTACGTCACCCGCGAAGAACTCATTACCTTTTGTATTTACATGGATCAATTGCTCAGCGCGGGTGTGCCCTTGTTGCAGGGCTTGCAAGATATGCGTGATAGCGTGGAGCCATCACGGTTTAAAGATGTGGTGGCCTCACTGATTGAAGATGTCCAGGCGGGACAACAACTGTCTTATGGTATGCAGCGCTTTCCCGAAGTATTTGACACTATCTTTGTCAGCCTGGTGCATGTGGGGGAGGAAAGTGGCGAGCTGAGTGAAGTGTTCAAGCATCTGACGGAATCCTTGAAATGGCAAGATGAAATCATCGCGCAAACCAAAAAACTCTTAATGTATCCCAGTTTTGCTGCTGCGACTATTTTTGGCATGTTGTTTTTCATGATGATGTTTTTAGTCCCTCAAGCCAAAATCTTTATGCTCAATATGATTGGTGAATTGCCACTCGAAACGCAGATATTGATTAATATTTCTGACTTTGTGGTGGCCTATTGGATGCCTTTGCTCATCATGCCCTTTGTTCTGATTATTGGCCTGTGGGCAGCGATGAAACTCAGCTATCGCGTCCATTTTCAAGTGGATAGGCTTAAATTAAAGGTCTGGATTGTCGGCCCTATTATGCAGAAAATTATTCTCGCGCGTTTTGCCAGCTTTTTTGCCTTGATGTACAGCGCGGGCATTACCGTAATGGACAGTTTGGTGATTTTACAAAAAACCGCCAATAATCTAGCCATTGAAAAAGCTTTAGAAGAGGTGAGTGATTTAATTGCAGATGGCAGCAGCATCACTCATAGCTTTGCCGAAGTGAAATTATTCCCTCCCTTGGTATTACGCATGTTAAGCATTGGCGAAAATACTGGCGCATTGGATCATTCTTTAAATAATGTGAGTTATTTTTATGATCGAGAGGTCAAAGAATCTATTGGTCAGTTACAGGCTATGATTGAACCAATCATGATTATCATACTGGGCATTATTATGGCGGCGATGATCGTCTCTATTCTAGGGCCAATTTATGATGTTGCGATTCAAAATGCTGACATGACCAGTGCTCCTCCAAAGGGGTCTTAAAGCATGACAACACGCCCCCCTGTGGTGCTGTATTTCACCGATGTGATGTTGATCGTTTATCGGGTATCAGGCCAGCAAGTCAGCGAAGAAAGACGTTTTCTGCTAAACCCTGAAGGCCAAGCGAGCTTTGCGAACTGGTTACTGGACAGCGGTATTCGCCCCATTTTCATGCCCTTGTTTATTATTATCGACTCACGTTTAGAAGAATATCAAATAGATACGATGCCGCATGTGCGTGGCAATAACCGCACTGAATTACTCAATCATCGTTTACATCGTTGCTACCCTAATCTGCCTTATACCTACGCTCAAGTGCTCGGACGTGCCACGCATTCAGCCGATCATCAGCGCGTTGATGATCAAGTGTTGTTGATGGCCTTGAGCAATGCCGACACCTTTCTTCCCTGGATACGCTTGCTGCTCACGCAAAAAATATCCATTCAAGGCATTTATTCATTGCCGTTGCTGAGCCGTCATATTATTCAACCGCTAGAATTACCGGATAATATTTTATTAGTTCATCACACCGAACAAATTGCGGCTAACACACCTTATGGTTTGCGCCAATCCTTTTTTAGAAAAGGCCAGTTATTAGTCAGCCGCTTGATTCCGTTACCTCATTTTAAACCGGGCATAGAACGCTTAAGCAACGACAGTTATCCTTCCTATATCAGCAGTGAAATCATCAAAACTGTGCAATATTTATCGGCACATACTTTATTAAAAGATAATCAAGTGCTCACGGTGCTGTTATTTGCTGAAGCCCAAGATTTAGTTGATGTTAAACAATATATTGCAGAGCATCCGCGTCCCGGTCTACAGTTTCGTTTTTATCCCTTAACCGGTTTTTTGCAGCAAAATGGTGTGCGTCAATCCACATCCCCGCATTTTTTTCATTTTCTGCCCGTACAGCAGATTATTCAGGGCAAACAGTCCAATCATTACGCCCAAGCCAGCGAACGTTTTTATCATACGCATCTAAGATTACGTCGTAATATTCAAATATTTAGTCTATTGATTTTTTTCCTGACCGCGATGATTAGTGGCGTTGTGGTGTATCAAACTTGGCACACTCAACAGAACAATCATCTCTTAAAAGCCAAAACAACACGTTTAGAAGCAGAATATCAACAAGCTCAAGATAAATTAGGGACGGATATTGAGCCACGGCATATGCGTAATGCCGTTGAAGCGGCTGACACTTTGCGTAAAAACCAACAATTACCGCATGACAGCCTCGCTTTGATTGGAACAGAATTACAAAATTTTCCCAGCTTGCGTTTACGCAGTATTAAATGGTCAGTCAATGAAGTGGAAAATGCGCTGGAAGCCAAAGGCTCAGGTAACAGTGCTTTCCTGGCAAAACTATTAGCCACTAAACGTCAACGTGGGGAATTACAAACCAGTTTTGAACAAGTGATTGAACTTAAAGGACAAGTATGGCCCTTGCCAAGCAATTTACCGCAGGCTCAACGGACGCTAGATTCCTTTCTTAAGCGCTTGAGGCATCAACCTAATCTTAAACTAGAGGTGCTAGAACAACCGGTTGATCCCGATAAACTCAGCAATGCTTTTCGTGGTAGTTTTAATAAAGACAAAGATAATAAAACCCAAGCTGGGTTTAAGCTTAAACTCACTTTTAATCCCAATACTTCGATAGCGAAATAAAAACATGGCTGATATTGAGTGGCGTTTACTACGCATACCTTTAATAATGCTGTTTTTTACTATCATGATCTCAGTAAGTTTAGGCGGCGGGAGCTGGTATTATCAACAACAAATACAAAAAGAAAGTCTTCAAATCCAAGAAAACTTAAAAGCCATTGAAGAAAAATATCAACACTCAAAACAGGCGTTAGATGTTTATGATGATTTTTCTGATAAATTTAAGCAATTACAGCAGTATTATTTTCTACAACAGGAAGAACGCAGTAATCAATGGATTGAACGCATTGAAGGTTTAAGAAATTGGAAACCCTATTTAACTATTATGGATGTGGCTATTGAAGGCACGCAAATCTATAACGTGCCTGGTGTGCGCATGGAAAAAGATTTTCATATAAAATTGTGGAAATTACGCCTCCGTATGCAGTTATTGCATACAGAAAACTTGTTAGAGCTGATGGATTATTTATATGAACACTATCAAGATGGCTTATACAACATCAAAGAATGTGAATTAATGCTAAATCAACCGTTTAATTATCAATGGAAAGACCATCTGACAGAAAACCCATTGCAGGCTGGTTGTTTATTACAGTGGTATGCCGCAGAGATCGAAACTAAGGATGACTAATGCTATTAACCATTAATAAAGCTTTCCGTTTCAATCTCATCATACTGGTAGTCTTGATTTCTCAAAATACCGTTGCTGACAACCGTTTAGGGCGTTTGTTTTTTAGTGCCCCCGAACGCAAAGAAATATCTAAACTTCATCAACAAGCATTGAATGCACCGCAAAAAAAATCTGACCCGCAAGAGCAAGAATTAATTCCAGACTCAATTACTTTAAATGGTTTGATTATTCGTTCGCAAGGGAACAATACAGTATGGATTGATGAACAAGAAAATCCTCATCAGCAAGGACTGTATGGATTACAAGTCAACGTCGATCATTTGTCATTAAATCAAGTAGAAGTGCCCATTTTAATTCACAGTGGTGATATTCAAGTGTATCTTAAACCTGGACAGACAATGGATACGACAAATGGCTGGGTGATGGAAAATTATATTGATTCATCTCCATAACAATTGCATTATTCTACTTCTTGCAGTAACTCCAGTTGCACGGGAGCGATACCTTCAGACAACATTTCCAACTCTTCAGCCGCTTTTCTGGATAAATCAATAATACGCCCTTGGCGGAAACGCCCTCGATCATTAATGGTAACGACCACTGAATGCTGAGTTCGTAAATGAGTCACCCGAACATGACTACCAAAGGGCAAGGTGGGGTGTGCGGCGGTCAGTTTATATTTAGAATACAACTCACCACTGGCGGTGGGGTGTCCATGATATTTATCTGCATACCAGCTCGCTAAACCCTCTTTCTCATAATTGACAGAATGCGTTGTATTGCTGTCTGCATCTGCTCGAAGCACCTGATTTGATAAACACAGGCATAGGATGAATAGCCAATGAATAAAGGGGGACTTATATTTTGATAATGCCATGATTAATCTCCACATGATTTGCTGATAGATTTTTCCGCTCAATTCTAGCAAACTAAGCCCATTAGCTCACTTTATGCACATGGTGAGAAATGAACGAAAACATTAGAATTTTCCATATTCTGCACTTGAGCTTGGTTTCAAATGCAAGAACGCCTCTTTTTCCTGGGTTCAGTCATATAAGTGTGTTAAGTGCTGCTTCCCTTTTATTCCACCCATCAACTTATAGTTAAGCCATGCACGCCGAATTTCCGCTGGAACCTCATTTAGTTTATCTCAATCATGCTGCTGTCGCCCCTTGGCCCAAACGTACAGCTCAAGCCGTTGCGCATTTTGCTGAAGAAAACTGTACTAAAGGCGCACAACAATACCCGATATGGATGCAACATGAAGCCGCTTTGCGTGAACAATTACGTTTATTTTTGAATGCCCCCTCCAGTGAAGATATTGCTTTGCTAAAAAACACCTCAGAGGCTTTATCCGTGGTGGCTTATGGATTGGATTGGCAACCCGGCGATAATATTGTCAGCACTAGCCAAGAATTTCCCTCCAATCGTATTGTTTGGGAATCCTTAGCTTCACAAGGTGTTGATTTACATTTAGCAGACATCAGTGGGGCAGAACCTGAAGCCTCTATTTTGTCTCAGGTCAATGAAAAAACCCGACTTATTTCTGTCAGTGCCGTGCAGTATGGAACGGGTTTACGCCTGGATTTAGAAAAAATTGGTGATTTTTGTCATGCACATAACATTTTGTTTTGCGTTGATGCCATTCAACAATTAGGCGCATTAAAGCTTGATGTGCAAAATATTCATGCTGATTTTTTGATGGCTGATGGACATAAATGGATGTTAGGCCCTGAAGGTCTTGCGGTATTTTATTGCGCAGCTCAACATAGAGATCAGTTACAGCTTAAACAATTTGGTTGGCGCATGGTGGAGGACTATCTCAATTTTGAACGTCAAGACTGGAAAATAGCGGATAGTGCTCGACGATTTGAGTGCGGTAGTCCTAATATGTTGGGCATTCATGCTTTAAGTGCCAGTGTGTCTCTATTACTTGAAATCGGTATGGATACAGTGGAGCAACAATTGTTAAACAACATTGCTTATTTAGTAGAGCAATTACAACAAGTAGAAAACATTGAGATTCTATCCTCAACAGAACAAAACCGTATTTCTGGAATTGTCACTTTTCGTTTACGTCATACAGATAATGACGTGTTATTTAAACATCTGCAACATAGCCAAGTCATTTGTGCACAGCGTGGTGGCGGTATTCGTTTTTCACCACATTTTTATACCTCTAAAGCGGACTTGGATAAAGCCGTGGCACAAGTCTTTGCTTTGCTTTAATATTTCTTTATTTAACTTATATTTCCCAAGGAGTGATTATGAAACAGTACCCCATCCGCTTAGGCAGCAGCTTATTGTTGTGTTCCATGCTGGGTTTATATCAACCCGCTTATGCTGAAGAGTCATCTAAACCCGTCACCGAAGCGATGAGTGAAGCTCAAGCCAGTGGTGAAGATGAAACGGACAGTTTTAAATTAGAATATGCCCTTAATAAAGGTGACACCCACATCGCAGAAGTGGATATGGAAAACCCTTTCATGATTTTAGTGGATATATTGAAAGCCTCTATTGCTCAAGCTAATAAAACACCCGGTAAAGCAGTAGACACTGAAGTCATGCTGCCTTATCCAGAAGATATGGCTGAAAGTGTAGAAGATGATCTGCCTAATTTAAACTTACAAACTCAAGTGGGTGCTGATAAAAAAGGAGCCACCCAATTTTCTATTGCTGCATTTGAAAGTGATATTGAAAATGAGGAAGAGGACTTAGAAGGTCAATTAAGCTGGTTAGGTTTAACCGGGCATATAACTTATACCGGAGACTTAGAAGCCCCAACTGGCAGCATGAAAATGCCAGGTTTAAGTATTGATATGGGTGAAGAAGGTAGCATAAAGCTAGATGCTTTAAGTCTCTCTGGTAGTTTAGATCAATATTTTGAACCCTTGACACTAGATTTCAAACTACCTCAATTTAAGTTTATTTCAGAAGAAACCAACATACTAATTGATAGCTTAACCGGTATATTTAATATGGAAGAAAAGGTTGAAGGTTTGAAATTAGGAGACATCGCTTTTAATCTGAAAGAAGTGAAGTTTGATGTTGAAGGGGAGAAATTTGCTCTTAAAGGCTTAAGCTTAGATAGCAATGGTGCTATGCAAAGTGAGACCTTAGTTAAGTATGGAACTCAATTAAACATTGCTGCAATTGACTTACCTACTGAAGCACAAGACGAATTAGGTGGTTTAAATGCACTGAAAATGCAATTGAATTTAGAATTTAACAATCTAGATTCAGCCAGCATTGCTGATGTACAAAAAACAGTGCGTCAATTACAAGCCCAAGGTATGAAACAAGAAATGCTGGGCTTTGCATTAATGAGTAAATTGATGGAAATTGGACCTACCTTAGTTAAACAATCACCAGAAATTGCGATTAAAACTCTAGGGCTTGAAACCAATCAAGGTAACGTATTTGGGCATTTTAATCTTAGTATTGATGGTAGTAAGCCCTTCCCCTTTAATCAACCTGATCAAATGTTGCAGGCTGTTTTAGGTGATACAAAAATACAGATTTCTAAATCATTGCTGAAAAAAGTGATTACAGAGCAAGTTCGTAGCGAAATGCCACCGGAAGCCGCGACACAAGAAGGTGCCCCTAAGCCTGAAGATATGGCGGATATGCAAATTCAAGCTTTTGTTCAACAGAAATTCTTAGTGGATTCAGGCGATACCTATACGCTGGAAGCTAATATGAAAGCGGGTAAATTAATGCTCAATGGACAAGAAATGCCATTACCTTTCTAAAGCACAATAAAAAAGCGGCTTAAATAAGCCGCTTTTTTATAAGCGAAATCAAAAACAGTGGAGCTTAACTATCCGTGCCGACTCGTACTTTTTCTGTTTGATCAAACAACATTAACGGTTTTGATTCACCTTTAATGGCGGCTGCATCCACTACCACTTTGCTTACACCTTCCATTGAAGGTAATTCATACATCGTATCGAGTAATATATTTTCCAAAATTGAGCGTAACCCTCGTGCCCCCGTATTGCGCTCCATAGCCTTTTTAGCCACAGCATGTAGGGCATCACCACGAAACTCTAAATCAGTACCTTCCATTTCAAACAAACGCTGATATTGTTTAGACAATGCATTTTTAGGTTCTGTTAGAATCTGTACTAATTGTTCTTCATTAAGTTCTTGAAGAACAGCATTAATGGGTAAACGTCCAACAAATTCAGGAATTAAACCATAACGCACTAAATCTTCTGGCTCAACTTCCAAGAGATATTTGCTCAAGGTTTTTTTATCGTCTTTACTTTTTACTTCTGCGGCAAAACCAATTCCGCTTTTTTCTGAGCGATCACGCACCACTTTATCTAAACCTGCAAAAGCACCTCCACATATAAACAACATATTAGAGGTATCAACTTGTAGAAATTCTTGCTGTGGATGTTTTCGACCCCCTTGAGGAGGAACTGAAGCAATGGTGCCTTCAATCAATTTTAATAATGCTTGCTGTACACCCTCACCAGAAACATCACGAGTGATGGATGGGTTGTCTGATTTGCGTGAAATCTTGTCAATTTCATCAATATAAACAATCCCAGTCTGGGCTTTTTCTACATCGTAATCACATTTCTGTAATAATTTCTGAATAATATTCTCAACATCTTCCCCCACATAACCTGCTTCAGTTAAAGTGGTAGCATCCGCAATAGTAAAAGGTACATTGAGTAATCGTGCTAAAGTTTCAGCTAATAAAGTTTTGCCTGAACCTGTAGGTCCAATTAACAAAACATTACTTTTAGCCAACTCAACGCCTTCTTTCTGAACTTCGGAATCGATGCGTTTGTAATGATTGTAGACAGCAACAGCAAGAATTTTCTTTGCATAGTCTTGCCCAATCACATAATCATCTAACCAGAGTTTAATTTCATGCGGTGTAGGCAAAGCACGTTGCTTGTTACTTTCTGCATTTTCTTGAATTTCTTCTCGAATAATATCATTGCAGAGTTCTACGCATTCATCACAAATGAATACAGAAGGGCCGGCAATGAGTTTACGCACTTCATGCTGACTTTTGCCACAAAAAGAACAATACAATAGGCGGTCATCATCGCCTGATTTTCTTTTTTTATCATTACTCATGTTTAATACTCCAGATAAGGGTCTGGATTTAAGATTTTTCTTTCAAAGAAGGTTCACGTTGATCCATGACTTTATCAATCAAGCCATAAGCCAAAGCTTCATTCCCATCCATGAAATTATCGCGTTCGGTATCAGCTGCTACTTGTTCTAAATTTTGTCCCGTGTGATGAGCCAAAATTTGATTTAAGCGCTCTCGTACTTTGAGAATTTCTCGTGCATGTATATCAAAATCTGATGCCTGCCCTTGAAATCCTCCCAAAGGCTGATGAATCATCATGCGTGAGTGAGGCAAACAACAGCGCTTGCCCGTCGCACCACCTGCTAATAACAATGCCCCCATGCTGGCTGCTTGACCAATACACAAGGTACTTACCGCAGGTTTGATGAATTGCATCGTGTCATAAATGGCCATTCCTGCTGTAACAGAACCACCCGGAGAATTAATATACAAATGAATATCTTTCTCTGGGTTTTCAGATTCCAAAAACAATAATTGGGCAACAACAAGATTAGCCATATAATCTTCTACTTGCCCAACAATAAAAATGACACGTTCTTTTAGTAAGCGAGAATAAATATCATACGAGCGCTCACCGCGTGCTGATTGTTCAACAACGATGGGAACTAAACCACCCGCAGCTTGGGTGGTGTATGGGTGAGAATCAACATCCTGTTGAGTAAAAAAACTCACTTAATATCTCCAGTTCAAACAGGCTATTAAATTAGTCTGCATTATCTTCTGTATTTGCATCCGACATGGTTGGATTCATCACCTCATTAAATGATTGAGGCACTTCTATTACTGAAACTCGCTCCAAAACCCAGCTAACAACCTCATCTTCCAGTACGCTAGCTTCAACTTCTTTGAGATTATTGGGGTCGGAATAGAACCAAGATATCACTGCTTCAGGTTCTTCATAAGTGCTGGCAATATTTTCTACAGTTTCTCGAATACTTTCAGCCTTGGGTTGCAAATTGTTTTGCTTAACCACTTCTGCGATTAAAACACCCAATTGTACTCGTTTGCTCGCGCGTTCAGTAAACTGTTCCGCTTGTAGATTCAATTGTGCAGAGTCAACACCTTGATTGCTAAATTCAGTTTCCATATTTTCTTTTAGCTGTTGCGCATCCGCATCCACTAAAGCTTTCGGCACTTTAATGTCATTAGCTTCCAACAAACCATCTAAAACTTTTTGTTTTAATTGGCTTTTTAAAGTTTCTGCTAATTCACGTTCAAGATTGTCACGAATATCTGCACGGAAGGCTTCCATTTCACCTTCTTCCACACCAAAAGCTTTAATAAATTCAGCATCCACTTCTGGTAAACGGGATTCTTTAACTTCTTTGGCGCTCACTTTAAAAATCACAGGCTTATCAGCCAGTGCTTCATTTTGATAATCAGTGGGGAAGTTTAATTTTAATTCACGCTCTTCACCTGCGGCAACGCCCATTAATCCAGATTCAAAACCAGCAATTAAACGGCTGCTGCCTAATTCCAAACTATAGTCGGTCGCACTACTGCCATCGAAGGGTTCTTCTTCGCCTTCTAGGAAACCTTCAAAATCAAGAACGACAACATCACCTTCTGTGGCTGTACGTTCAACCACTTCCCAGATTTTACGCTGTTCGCGCAGTTTATCGATCATCTCATCAATATCGTTTTTCGTGACTTCAGTCACCACTTTATCGATAGAAACACCGTCTAAAGTAATGGCATTTAATTCAGGATAAACTTCAAATGCAGCCGTGAATGAGATATTTTCATTATTGTTATCGTCTTCGTTGAATTCAATCGAAGGCATACCAGCGGGGCGCAAATTTTCTTGTGCAACGGCATTTTGGAAGCTTTCTTGGGTTAATTCTCCAATTACTTCCTGACGCACCTGAGCACCATAGCGTTGCTGGATAACGCGCACTGGCACTTTACCAGGACGAAAACCATTAATACGGCTTTTACGTGCCAAATCTTTCAGGCGTTTTTCTACTTCTTCGTCAACACGAGCGCGGGGTACGCCAACAGTCATGCGACACTCAAGGTCATTGATTTCAACTGATACCTGCATGGGTTACCTCATTACACAGCACCTTAGAGCAAGGTTTTAAATTTATAAAGTGAGCCAATAGAAACGTATTAAGCGTATGGTGCGAAAGGAGAGACTCGAACTCTCACGGGTTACCCCACTGGTACCTAAAACCAGCGCGTCTACCAATTCCGCCACTCTCGCATAGGGTTCCTGCTATAAGAAGTTGCCTGACCAATATAAATCAACTACGGGTCAAGCTGATTTGGACATCTTATCCCAAAATTTTCGTTAAATAGACTGGCTATTCGCCTCAAATCTTGAAAATAAGCTGGCTCAAATCAGCTTAACCTCGCTACGACTTCTTATTGACCAAACAACTTCTAAAGTAAGGTTCTGTTTATACACAATAAAACATGTGAATACACAGAACCTTGACCACAAACAAGTCTAACAGTATAAAGCCTAATTCCAAAACGATAAAGAGAGTATATTTAAGTATTCTGCATTTTATTAGATTTTGGGGCTTATAAACGTCCTTCCATGAGAGCCATACGGACTTCATCTAAGAGGTCTTCGCGTTGATAAATACCTTTCTGAAACACGCGATTAACCCCCGCGTGTAGGCGTTGTTGCTCTTCTTGACTCATCTCTTTGGCGGTTAATATCACAACAGGAATGGCTTGCCATTCTTTATTTTTATGTAAATGCTCAATAAATTCAAAGCCATCCATTTCTGGCATCATTAAATCAGAAAGGATTAAATCAGGACGTTGTTGTTGTAGTGCCTGTAAGGCTAATTTGCCATTTTCTGCACTGTCTATTTGCCATCCTGCTTTACTGAGCTGTCGTGCGAGCATTTCACGAGTCGCTTGATCATCATCTACAATTAATACCCTCGGCATATTATCTTTAAGTGGCGGTTGGTATTTATGCAACATTTTATTGAGTTCGGTTTGCCCTACAGGTTTGAGTAGATAACTAGAGGCTCCCAGGGTGTAACCATTATTTTCGGCATCATTCACTGAGAGCAGCAATAATGGGATGTGAGATAAGTGTTCATCTTGCTTGAATTGGGAAAGAAAAGACCAGCCATCCATTTGCTGATTGACCACATCTAAGGTAATTAAATCGGGTTGATGTTCACGCGCTAAGGCCAGCGCATCGGTTTCATTATCAGCAATGAGCGTGCGATACCCCATGTTATTGATGTAATGATATAAAGTCCCACAAGCCACTGAATCAGAAGAAATCAGCAATACTAAACCCGTGGATTGTGGTAACGAGATAGGCTCTGGCTCAGAAGGCATATCCAAGGTGATGTCGGTCTGTGTTACAGAGGTATAACGCGGCAAACGTAACATAAAGCAACTACCCTGCTCAGGCTCACTACTTAAGGATAGCGTTCCGCCCATAATTTCGGCTAAACGTTTACTAATAGATAGACCTAAACCTGTTCCCCCATAACGCCGTGTGGTCGATGCATCGGCTTGCGCAAAAGCCTGAAACACTTTTTCTTGCTGTGCTGCCGTCATCCCTATGCCTGTGTCAATCACTTGAAATTCCAACCATTCTTGCTCATCTTCTTGGTAACAAGCGGCTGCCAATGTCACCTTGCCGTCATGGGTGAATTTAAAGGCATTGCTCAACAAATTCAGCAACACTTGCCTGATTTTCGTCATATCACAGGTCATGTCTCCTAGTTCTGTTGGGATTTCTAAGAGAAACTGGTTATCGTGTTTTAACGCCAATGGTTGCACTGATACTTTGACATCGTAAATCAAATCACTGACAGGAAATGTTTCATTAAACAGTTGCATACGTCCTGCTTCAATTTTTGAAAAATCCAATACGCTATTGATCAGCATCATCAAATGATGTCCCGCTGAAGAAATTTTTTGTAAATCTTCACCAAATTCGATTTTGGGTAATTCTTCAGCTTCTTCCTGCAAAATTTCGGTATAACCAATAATGGCATTCATAGGCGTGCGCAATTCGTGGCTCATATTGGCGAGAAATTGACTTTTCGCCAAATTAGCCGCTTCAGCCGCTTGCTTGGCTTCTTGTAACGCGTCGACTACGGTGGATAAGGCTTGATTTTGCTGCTCTAACAGACTGTTTTTTTCGGCTAATTCCTGTTGCAAATGATACAAACCTAACTGAGTTTGGATTCGCGCTAACACTTCTTCTTGCTGAAACGGTTTCGTAATGTAATCTGCCGCACCTAATTCCAAGCCCTTCACTTTGTCCACGGTGTCACTGAGTGCCGTCATGAAAATCACAGGAATCTCTTGCGTGCTGGCTTGTTGTTTTAAGACCTCACATACTGCAAAGCCATCCATACCGGGCATCATGACATCTAATAAGATGAGATCAGGCTTGGCTAATTCAGCTTTACGCAAACCACTTTGACCATTTTTAGCCACCAGCACTTCAAAATGTGCAGCATTGAGAAAGTCAAATAGTACGTTGAGATTAGCGGGGGTATCGTCAACAATTAGTAAGGTGCCTTGTCGAGATAGGGGCATCTGCTTATTCATGAAAAACTCCTGCGGTTATGGCAATACATCATCAATGAGTTCACAAATCTGCTCATCTTCGAAATCATTGGCTAATTGGCGTATTTTATCTAAAAAAGCCTGACATTCTGGATATTGTTGTTGTAAATGCTTGAGTAACTCTAAAATGCCGCTGATATGTCCACGTTGTGCCAGAACTTGTATCTGTTGCAAATCTTTAGTCGGCAATAACGCTCCCTGCTGAACATTTAATAGCGATACGGTCTCTTCATGAGCAGCCGTGTTAGGTTCGGCATAAATCCATTCTAATCCTAAGTGTTGCTCTAAAGCACTCAGCAAATCTTTGACTTTAAAAGGCTTTGCGATAAACCCACAACAACCAGCGGCTTGACTCTGGGTTTGATGTTCACCAAACACACTGGCTGAAATAGCAATAATCGGTAATGCTTGCAAAGCAGGAACAGACAGTATCTGGTGAGTGGCTTCCAAGCCGCTGAGCACGGGCATGAGTAAATCCATCAAAATAAGATCAGGCGCATTATTTTTAGCCATTTCAACGGCTATTTCGCCATTTTCTGCTTCTTCTACCACAAACCCCAGTGGCTTGAGCAAGTTCACTAAGACCCAGCGATTTTCTAATTTATCGTCAACAATCAATAATTTAAATGTTTTTTGTGCGGCTGTGGAGCGATAACCTAAAACCGTTGTTTGAGAGACTATCGGTTTTGCGGGTTCACTGTGCATGTCTAACACTTGCAGTGGTAAGCGCACTTGAAACTGACTGCCTTCCCCCAAAAGGCTTTCTACTTGAATATCCCCCTTCATGAGATTTAATAAGTTTTTAGTAATCGACAAACCTAAACCTGTGCCTTGGGCTTTTTGTAAGTGAGAACCGGTTTGATGAAAAGGGGAAAAAATACGCTCTAAATCGGTGTTTGCGATACCAATACCATTATCTTTTATAGTGAAAATAAACCGATGGCTTTCAGTGTATTGCACACTAAAATCAACAGTGCCTTGATCTTCTGTAAATTTCACGGCATTACCTAATAAATTCATTAATATTTGCCGCAAACGTTTTTCATCACCATGCACCAAGCCTGGTAGTGTGTTTATGATGTGGTAGTTGAGATAAATGTTGTTTTGCTGTGCGCGAACCTTAAAAATGTCCACAATATGTTGTAAGAAATCGGGCAAGGTGAAATCGGTTGGATGTAACTCCATGCGCCCCGCTTCTATTTTGGATAAATCCAAAATATCATTAATTAAAGTCAGCAAATATTCTCCACTGCTTTGAATGATTTGCACGCCTTTGTGTTGTTGTTCATCCAATTGAGGATGGCGATTCAAAATTTGTGCATAGCCTAAAATACCATTTAAGGGCGTGCGTAATTCATGACTCATATTCGCCAAAAAGGTGCTCTTAGCGGTGCTGGCAGCCTCAGCTTGATCGCGGGCTTCGGCTAATTCTTGTGTACGACGCTGTAAAATATCATTCACCGCCAGCGCTTGATCTCGGGAATCCTGTAATTCCCCCGTGCGTTGAACCACCATATCTTCCAGATGTTGACGGTATTCTTGCAGTTCCAAATCACGTTTTTGGATTTGTGCCAGCATATTATTAAAGCCGTCTATTAATGCGCCTAATTCATCATTCGTGGTTTTATCTGCACGAATCGCATAGTTTTTAGTGAGTGGAATTTGATTCATGGTATTCAACAAATGATAAACCGGTGTTGTGAGCACTTGTTGAAACCAAGAAGCCAATGCAAAAGCCAACATTAAAGCAATACATAAAATCGCCATAATGATAGAGCCTGCATTGAGCAGATGCTCATCAAAAGCAGCGAGATCAGAACGAATATGCACTGTCCCAATAAATTCTTCTTGGAAAAAAATAGGTTTAAAAACATCAATGTATAATTGACTGAATAAATATGTGGCACGGGGAGAATCGGTCGCATTGAACGCAGGAGGTAACTGATGATGGGATAATTCAGGAATGATGCCTTGGCGAAAATACCGCGCAAATTCGGCTCCTGTTTCATTATAAATATAGGTAAATAAAATATGCGGTTCTACTTGTAATAAGGCCAAGCTGCTTTTCACGGCTTGCTCATCTTTAAACAACAAACCAGCGGTGCTGTTAAACCCGACTAAATCTGTCAGAACAAATAAATCATTGACCATATCGCGCCGAAACTGAATAAGATCATTGATAATAAAAGCGGTAGAGACCAATAATAAAACCGCACCGCTGATCAATAAGACGATCAAGCGGAGTTTACTTTTTATCGAAATATGACTAAAAAATCCCTGCATTGTTACAATCGCTCGGTACCACCATTTAACAGAAAACCCCTGTGCAACGCTTCATAGCACAGTATCAGAACCGCTATACACGGAGTCAAAAATAACCTCATGCAAAACCATATTTTGATTGTGGATGACGATGAAGAAGCCCGCAAGTTATTAAGAAATGCACTGCGCACCGAAAATTATCAACTCAGTTTTGCAAAAAATGGCGCAGAAGGTCTGGAATTGGCGCGTCAGATTCTACCTGACACCATTATTACCGATTTGATGATGCCCGTCATGAATGGCTTAGAATTCTGCACGCATTTACGCGCCGATACGCTATTAGCCACGGTGCCTATTTTAATGCTGACCTCAATGAATGATCGCGCCTCACGTTTGCAAGGCATTGAAGCCGGCGCTGATGATTTTCTCAGCAAGCCCTGTGATCGCACAGAATTACGCACTCGTTTGCGCACCATTACTCGCTTGAATCGTTATCGTCGTTTAATGAATGAGCAACTTAAATTTCAATGGGTGGTTGAGCAAGCAAGAGAAGGTTATGTATTGTTGAATGCACAAGGGCACATTGAATATAACAATGCCTGTGCGCGTGAACTGCTCAGTTTGCCTTTAGAACTGGAAGAACCGCTGTCGTTTTTAGATCATGTGCGGAAATATTACCAATGCCAACCCGATAATCTCTGGGAAAACTGGCCGCCGTCGATAGACAGCGATGCATCGGTCTATCTAGTCCGCCCAGAAACGCGCCAAAGCCGTGCGCTGTGGTTAGATGCGCGGGCTTTTCACTCGCCAGATACGGGGGATGTTTTAGTGCATTTACGCGATGTCAGCACACAAGTCAGTATGCAGCGTCGTGCTTGTACCTTTGAATCGCTGATTTCTCACAAGTTGCTCAGCCCCTTGGGCACCATGAGCGTATTACCTTTATTAAAAAAGAAATTAGCCCCCCATATTGAGGCTGACGTGATGGAGTTATTGGATTTAGCCATTGATGGAGCGACACGCTTACAGCAACAAGTACAAAACATTGTGACTTATGTGGATACTTTAGATACCGTCGGCTTGATTCAAGAAAAACAACACATGCCTGTAAAACAAGTGATTGCTTTATTAAAAGATGAAGCTGAAAAACAAGAGATCACATTAGACACCCAAGTGTCGCCTGATATAGCACTTAAAGCCTTATTCAGTTTAACTGAAAGTGATTTTCAAACTTTATTTAGCAATCTTCTCAATAATGCGAAGAAGTTTCACCCGCAAAAGCAACCCACGGTATTGTTTCAAGTCACGCAAACCGATGAGCATGTTCATTTAAGCCTCACTGATGATGGAATTCATTTACCTGTAGAAGAATTAGATAAAGTCTGGCAACCCTATTATCAGAATGAAAAAATATTTACCGGAGAAATTTCGGGCATGGGACTGGGCTTGTCGCGGGTCGCTGCTATCGTGTGGAGTGCCGGAGGGCAGTGTCACTTAAATAATCGAGAAGATAAATCCGGTATCCAAATCAGTTTGACGCTGCCTATTTTTCACGAATCGACCGAGATGTATGACTTATGACGGAGATGGCATCGTAGCAAAAGTCGCGTTTTTGAGCGGACTTGAGGCATTTTTCCTAAGCCTGGACAAGTCTAATCAGTTACCATACAGCGTTTTAACCCATTGTCCGAGGAGGAAGCATGAGATTGACCATTCGCTTGAACTTTTTATTGATGTTACTCAGCCTAAGTGTGTTAGGAGGATGTTCTGGAGATGGTAGTGTTGATGAAGAGTTCCAAAGCGATTACAAAAAAAGCCGGGTTCGCGCTGTACTCAATAGCTTAGACACCGGCAAAACCAACTACATCGAAGATTACATCAGCGCTGACACCTATATAGAGCACAACCTTTCAAAGCCCGATGGACGACAAGCTTTGCTAGATTTGGTGAGTTCGGGTGCGACTCAAGGCACCGCATTAGCCACTTGGCGTTTACTCAATGACGGTGATTTTGTGGCGGTGCATTCTGATTACATTGTCAACGATGTTCGCCGCATTGCTTTTGATGTTTATCGGTTTGAAAATGACTTAATCGTTGAACACTGGGATAACTGGCAAGATAAAGTAGAACCTGTCACCAGTGGGCGCGGCATGATTAACGGCAATACAGGGATCGATGACAAAGAAAAAAGAGACAGCAATAAAGCCATTGTTGAGCGCTTTACCAATGAAATATTGATGGCACGTCAATATGATAATTTAGAGAGTTTTTTCTTTGAAAATGATTATATTCAACACACCGTGCTACCCATTGAAGACGGTGTGAGTGCCTTTAGAGCTTACATAGAAAATATCGGCGATAATTTACAATACACGACTTTGCATAAAGTCTTAGGCGAAGGTAATTTCGTTTTAACCATGAGCGAAGGCACCAAAGATGGTGAGCATACCGCCTTTTATGATTTATACCGCCTTAAAGATGACATTATAGAGGAACATTGGGATGTGATTGAAACCATTCCTTCGCAGGATACTTGGCAGAATAATAACGGCAAGTTTTAATCGCTGATCTGATGTCTTGCAGAGTGTCTTTTCCACGTTTGAGTGTTTTCAATACGTGGGGAAGACTCCTTCTCACAGTGCCATAAGCACACTGCACTAGCTGTCTATGCTGCAACCGGAGATTCATCATGCAACAAACACCAAATAGCTCATTTGAAAGTTTCTTTAAGCAATTCACACAGGCTCTACCCAAAGACCCGTTAGGCATTAAAGACGATTTAGAAAAAAATATCCG
Source organism: Thiotrichales bacterium (assembly GCA_016744475.1). Classification (GTDB taxonomy): domain Bacteria; phylum Pseudomonadota; class Gammaproteobacteria; order Beggiatoales; family Beggiatoaceae; genus BB31. The sequence goes on from JADGEH010000001.1 coordinate 112,487, forward strand.
TGCGGCGATGCAAATGGCTTTTAACCGCATGAATTTAATCACTCGTGAAGAATTCGACGTGCAATCGGCGGTCTTGCTGCGCACGCGAGAAAAACTCGAAGCCCTTGAAGCCCGTGTCGCTCAATTAGAAGTGCTGCAAGGCGTTCCCCCGGTGGCAGCGGCTCCGTTACAAGCTGACGGCGCAGACAACGATGTGGCTGCTAAAGCCCCTCTCAGCGAATAAAAAACGACTTTTAAAGAGAATCATGTCCCTTGCTATCGTTCACAGCCGCGCACAGTTAGGCATTCAGGCTGTGCCGGTGACTATTGAAGTGCATCTCACCAATGGCCCTTTAGTCCTTTCTATTGTGGGATTGCCCGAAACTGCCGTCAAAGAAAGCAAAGATCGCGTTCGCAGTGCTTTGTTAATGGCGAAATTTGAATTTCCGGTGAAACGTTTCACCATCAACCTCGCGCCCGCCGACTTGCCCAAAGAAGGTGGGCGTTTTGATCTGGCTATTGCACTCGGTATTTTGGCGGCTTCGGGGCAAATTCCTAGCGAGCATTTATCCGAATATGAATTTGTGGGGGAGTTGGCTTTAAGCGGTGAACTGCGCCCCGTGCGCGGTGTTTTGCCCGTCGCCTTGGCGGCACGCGAGGCGGGGCGTACCGTGGTGGTGCCCGCAGACAATGGTGCTGAAGCCGCGATGGTCAATGATGTTCAAGTCTTGCCGGCCAAGCATTTGTTAGATGTTTGTGCTCACTTGCATGGGCAACAGCCCTTACCCACTTCTCGTCCGCTGCAAAAGCCTCAAGCGCCATTAAGCTATCCCGATCTGTGCGATGTTCGCGGACAGCATCACGCCAAGCGAGCCTTAGAAATTGCGGCAGCCGGAGGGCATAATTTACTGTTTGTCGGCCCGCCAGGTACCGGAAAAACCATGCTCGCCAGCCGCTTACCGGGCGTGTTGCCGCCCATGACGGAGAAGGAAAGCCTAGAAACCGCTGCCGTGGCCTCGATTGCCAGCAATGGTTTTGATCCCGCGACCTGGAAACAACGTCCTTTTCGTGCGCCTCACCACACCGCATCCGGCGTGGCTTTGGTGGGCGGTGGCAATCAGCCGCGTCCAGGAGAAATTTCTCTCGCCCATCATGGCGTGTTGTTTTTAGACGAACTCCCCGAATACAGCCGCCAGGTGCTAGAAGTGCTGCGTGAGCCGCTGGAATCGGGACACATCACCATTTCTCGTGCCGCACAGCAAGCGTTATTTCCGGCTGATTTTCAATTAGTGGCGGCGATGAATCCTTGTCCTTGTGGATATTTAGGCGATTCTAGTGGGCGTTGCCATTGTAGTGCTGAACAGGTGCAACGTTATCGTTCCAGAGTGTCGGGGCCTTTGTTGGATCGTATTGATTTACAAGTTGAAGTGATGAATTTACCTCGCGCACAACGTCGCTCTGATGAACCGCGAGAAGCGAGTGCGCAGGTCAGACAGCGCGTGGCTCAAGCCCGTGAAATACAATTGCGCCGCTGCGATACGGCTAATGCCCGTTTAAGTCATCAGAACATCGAGCGTTTTTGTCGTTTAAGCCCAGCAGATGAGCAATTATTAGATCATGCGATTGAACAACTGGGTTTATCAGCGCGAGCTTGGCATCGGATTCTCAAAGTCGCTCGCACCGTTGCTGATTTGTCTCATCACACCGACATTCAAACCGCTCACATTAGCGAAGCCATTGGTTATCGGCGCTTAGAGCGCAAAATATCATCTTAGAAGTTGTCTGAAAAGGTGCTTAAACATGTCTCTCCCTACTCCTATTTATGCCGCAGCCCGTGTTCGAGCTTTAGATCGCGCGGCGATTGAGCAGTATCACATACCTGGTTTGTGTTTAATGGAACGTGCTGGGCAGGCGCTTTTTGCGCAATTGCAGCAGCGTTGGGCACCATCATCTTTAGCGGTCGTCTGCGGTTTGGGAAACAATGCCGGAGATGCTTACGTGGTGGCGCGATTAGCACATCTTGCGGGTCTCCAAGTCAATGTTTGGCAATTAGGTGATCCACAAACGCTGCGTGGCGAAGCCTTCACCGCTTACCAACAACTGCAAGCGGTGGGTGTGGTGGCACAAGCCTTTGATGCACTGCGATTAAGTGAGTCCGAGGTGATTGTTGATGGCTTGTTTGGCACAGGTTTAGATCGCCCTGTCACCGATGAATGGGCGGTGGCTATTAACGCCATTAATCAGCAGTCTGCTCCGGTGATCGCGGTAGATATTCCTTCCGGTTTGCAGGCGGATACGGGACAGGTGTTAGGCGTGGCGGTGCAAGCGCAAGTGACGATCACGTTTATTGGCTTAAAGCTGGGCTTATTCACCGGGCAAGGCGCAACTTATTGCGGCGAAGTGTTGTTTGATGATTTGCAAGTGCCTGATGCGGTGTATCACGCCGTGCCCACGCTGGCACAACGTGTCGATGGCGACTGTCTTAAAGCCTTAAAACCCCGTTCGCGGGCGGCACATAAAGGCGATCATGGGCATGTTTTATTGTTGGGCGGTGATGCAGGCATGAGCGGTGCGATCTTGCTGGCAGGACAAGCCGCTGCGCGGGTGGGCGCGGGTAAAATCAGCATTGCGACACATCCTAGCCATGCCGCCCACTTAAACCTCGCGCAACCTGAACTGATGTGTCGAGGTGTCAGTGCGCCGAGTGATTTAGTGGATTTATTAGCGCAAGCTGATGTCATCGCTATCGGCCCTGGTTTAGGCCAATCCGATTGGGCTTGGATGTTGTTTAATGCGGTGATTCAGCAACCTAAACCTTTGATAGTGGATGCGGATGCACTGAATTTATTAGCCAAAGCGCCGATGAAATTAGCTCAAGCAGTGCTCACCCCGCATCCTGGCGAGGCCGCACGTTTATTAGAACGCAATACCGCGCAGATTCAAGCGGATCGTTTGAATGCGGTGCGACAGTTACAAGATAAATTTGCCAGCGTGTGTGTGCTCAAAGGTGCGGGGAGTTTGATCGTGGATCAACACGGTCAAGTGAGTGTTTGTAACGCGGGTAATCCGGGGATGGCGAGTGGCGGCATGGGAGACTTGTTGACTGGCGTGATAGCGGGACTGGCCGCACAAGGTGCGTCGCTCGCGCAAGCGGCTCAATGGGGGGTGTGTTTACAGGCTACGGCAGGGGATAAGGCGGCACAAGACGGCGGAGAAAGAGGTTTACTCGCCAGCGACTTATTGCCTTGGATTCGACGTTTAGCCAATGCCTTAACTTAAAGCCCCGTAGCATTGCAAGCAGTTGATTTTATTCCCCCTTCTTGAAGGAGGGGGCTAGGGTGGAACAACAGCAGTCTTCTTTAACATATTTTTAAGGAATGTTGCCTTTCATCACCACCCCTCAATCCCCTCCTTGGAGGAGGGGAGGCTGAAACCTTGAATTCAAAGCCTTTTTTCTTAAGTGAATGGCAGCAATGCCTACCCTTCACAACAAATCTAATCAGCTTTGATGTAATTATAAATATTGAAATAATCTTGTCCGGGATGATGCCAGGAATGATCTTGGCGCATCCCATTACGGCGTAATTCGCGGAAATAACGTGGATATTTATACCACAGCCCAATAGCCCGACTCATGGTCGATTCCAGCGCGGCATGATCATGACCTTCAAACACATAACCATTGCGATCCGAATAATCGCAATCGGCATAATTTGCATCAAACACAGTATCAGCTAAGCCTCCGGTTTTACGCACAATTGGCACCGTGCCGTAGCGTAAGCCGATTAATTGCGTCAAACCGCAAGGTTCGTAAAGACTGGGAATCAAAATCATATCCGCCCCAGCATATATCAAATGCGCTAATTCTTCGTCGTAACCCAGTTCCAGATGACAATCCGGATTTTCATTTAAGCGTTGTTTAATATCCCAAAATTGGCTATTGATGCTCTCTTCAGCCCCCGAACCCAGCAATACAAATTGGCATTGTTGTTCCAAAGCATAAAAAATGGCCTGCATGATCAAATGCACACCTTTTTGTTTATCCAAACGGCTGACCACCGCAATAATGGGCTTAAAGTCATCGCGCAACCATAAGCGCTCCCGCAAAGCCCGTTTGTTCTTCATTTTTTCTTGTAAATTGTCGGCGCAATAGGGATAAGGAATATGTGGATCGTGTTCTGGATTCCAGACGTTGTAATCGACACCATTCAACACCCCGCCGACCTTGTTGCCTTGTGCATCCAATACGCCCTGTAACCCCATGCCTTGCTCTGTGTGGCGAATCTCTCCCGCATAAGTCGGCGACACCGTGGTGACAAAATTAGAAAACACGATGCCCCCTTTCATTAAATTCACCGCACCGACATGCGTATCGTCCGCCAAGCGTGGTGGCGTGTTGTAAGCGGACGGGTCTAATCCCACTTGTTGCAGCACCTGTTCGCCCGTAATGCCTTGATGCCCCACATTGTGCAGGGTGTAACACACACGCGGATGAGTCATGCCCAACGGGGCATAGACTTCATATAAGAGCACGGGCACCAATCCGGTTTGCCAATCGTGACAATGAATAATGTCGGGATGTTTATTGGCTTTTAGCATGAACTCCAGCGCCGCACGCGAGAAAAAAGCAAAGCGCGTGGCATCATCGGCATCGCCATAATATTTCTGGCGATTAAACAAATTCTGTTCAGAATGCGGCTCAATAAAAAAGCACTTCAGGCCATCGACCCAGCCAAAATACACCGTGCAATGAATCCATATGTCATAAAAAGGCACCCATAAATCATCATAAGTCACTGTCAAGTCAGTGATTTTCTCATGGCGCATACAATCATATTTAGGCAAAATGATGTCCACACTATGACCCCGAATGGCTAATTCATGCGCCAAACCGTGAACCACATCTCCCAAACCACCAACTTTGGCGACAGGTGCGCATTCGGGACTGATCATGACAATAAACATGTTTGTTCCTTCACGTTAAAGAAGCTGTTATGCAGGGGCTTTTATCTTTGCGGGACAACGCTTTATTCTGTTTTTTTACGCGGCGCTTTGCGTTGTCGTCGTGGGGTTTGGGAGGTTTGCTTTACAGTCGCAGGCGGCGCGGCGGTGTCAATCTTATCGGAGGACTTCTCCGCAGGCTTGGAGGGCGCTGTTGCCGTGGTTTTACGACGGCGGCGTGTGGGCTTTTTGACGGGCGGCTCATCCACTTCACTAATGTCTATCAGCGCTTCAGGTTCTAACTCAAGTTGTGCGGGCACATCGACAATAAGCTTGGCCTGTTTTTCACCGGATTTACGATTTGAAGTCAGTTGTGCGGCGACACCACCGCCCGTCAACGTTTGCGCAATTGCCGCTTGTGCTTTCGCTTTCGCTGCCGCTAAACCCTCTGCGCGTTGTTCTTCATCTTTTTCCACTTGGTTCGTTAGCTGGGCTTCAGCTAAGGCTTTGCTTTCTGCCAGAGCTTTTGCGCGTGCTTGAGTGTCCGCTTCAATGTCAGCTTGTACTACCGCCTTAGCTTGCGCATCAGCGATTTTCAGCGCCTCGATTTTATCCATTGCAAAATCGGGTGTGACTTCTGCGTGAGGAGTGTGTGTAGCGAGCGTTTTAGGCGGCGGCGAGACGGGAGAAGGTTCTAATGCGGCTAAATCTTGTTCAATGGCTTGCAAGCGGGGCGATAATTTCTCTAACCATTGTTCACCCCAACAAATAAAACAACTCGATTGGCTTTCTAATAAATGAGTATAAATGGCATCCAATGCTTGCCACTGTTCTGGCGTGTTTGAATGCAGTGCCAAAGCCGCGTGGCGATCACTGAGTTGTTGTAAGCGATCCACCCTTTCTCGTTGTACCGTTGAACTGCTCCAATCGGATAAACCATAGCCAAAGCTAGAACCACTATGCCAAGCCCCACTTTCTACATGAGCGCTCATTTGTGCGGGATGAACGTGTAAGAACTCAGAAATTGCAATAGGTTGAGTGGGGAATTCTGCGATTTCAGCATGTTCCATGTAAGGCGCAAAGAAATGTCCGAAGAAACCTGCTCCTTCATCTGCATTACGAAACCAGCGCCCGTTTTCTCCGTTGCTCCAGGAAGTCAACAAGCGTGGCTGCTCAGGATGGAGAGAATGTGCTACGCGGCGGCGGCTTTCTCCCGCAAACCAAACGGGATCAAGCCCTTTTGCCTGTGCTTGAGAAAAATCACGATCAATCGGCACCACGCTAATCCAGCTATCTTCAAAATAGGCTTTGTAAGCCGCAAATTCATCGTTTTCACCCCCATGCGGCTGAATAAACTCAGCATTCACCACGGCATATTGATAACCCGTTTTCACCAACAGTGGAATTAAATCCATGCTAAACGCCATTTCTGGTGGATAAAATCCCACTGGAGCGCGTCCAAAAGTATCTTTAATCACATCAAAACCGCGCTGAATCTGCTCTCCCCAATCATGAGGTGAAATCAAAGCAAATAAGGGATGATGATAACCCATGCCTAAGAGTTCAATATTATCAGCTTCTCGATAACGCTCTAACATCGCCGGAATATCCAGTTGATCACGAAAAGCATCAATGATTTTTGGAGTTTGCAGTTGCTCTAATAAAGTGCCAGAAAAACTCACATGCAACCGTGCAACATCGTGGTATTTCAAGGCATAGTGAGAAATGCGGTCATAGCATTGTAAAATGAGTGCCACCGTATTGGGTTCAATATCACTCAGCCATTGTAAATTTCCCGGTGGTTGATGCAAATGCAAGCCGAGTGCATGGTAAATCTGTGGCATTGATAGGAACCCCGTTAGGTTTTATATCCGCTTTTAGAAGATAGTGAGCATCAAAATCAGTGGTTTGGGGGAGAGTTCATTCGTTATAAATTGAAAGAGACCCAACGCCATTGGAAGATACTATTTTTCATTCTGATTGGACACTGCTAAGCCTATTTATTTTTATAATGAACGCATAAAAAAAGGCTTGCAGATTGAATATCTGCAAGCCTTTTTTAGGCTTTAAGCCTTCAGCATAGTGAGCAATTCTTCCAACTCGGTACGTAGCTCTTTAATCAGGTTTTTTTCTGTATTGGCGCTGTTTTCTTCAGTGTTTTCATCTTCACTGAGTTGCTGCTTAGCACCGCCAATGGTAAAACCTTTGTCATATAAGAGGCTGCGAATCTGGCGAATCAGCAGCACGTCGTGGCGTTGGTAATAGCGCCGATTGCCACGCCGCTTCAGTGGTTTGAGTTGCGGGAACTCTTGCTCCCAATAGCGCAATACATGTGGCTTTACTGCGCATAACTCACTGACTTCGCCAATAGTAAAGTAACGTTTGCTCGGAATGACCGGCAGTTCGTTATTGTTCGACAGTTCCAGCATAAGCTTCTACCCGCGCTCTGAGTTTTTGACCTGGGCGAAAAGTCACAACGCGCCGAGCGCTGATAGGAATTTCTTCTCCGGTTTTAGGATTACGTCCAGGGCGTTGGTTTTTGTTACGCAAATCAAAGTTACCAAAACCTGAAAGTTTGACTTGCTCACCGTCTTCTAAAGCATGGCGGATTTCTTCAAAAAATAAATCAACCACTTCTTTTGCTTCACGCTTATTTAGTCCCATTTCTTCAAATAAACGCTCAGCCATCGCGGCCTTGGTTAATGCCATGTTATTTTTTCCCCTAAGTTCTTAATGTGGCATCGAAATCTTGCTTCAGGTTGGTTAAAACCTGAGCAATGACAGGATCAATTTCAGATTCCGTTAGATTGCGCGAAGATGCCCTGAAGGTCAAGCCTAAAGCGAGACTTTTTTTCTCAGGATCAATGCCTTCGCCTTGATAGATGTCAAACAACTGGAGGTTGCTAAGAAGCTCTCCAGCGTTTTGACGGATGTGGCTGAGCAAGGTGTCAGCCTGAAGTTTTTTATCCACCACCAAGGCCAGATCGCGGCGAATGGCAGGAAATTTTGATAGCTGTTGGAAGACGGGCAAGGGCTGTGTATCCCAAGCATCGAGTTGAATTTCAAATAAAAATGCAGGCACGCTCAAACCCAGAGAGGCTTCTAAGGCCGGATGAAGCTTACCTAACCAACCTAAAATGCGGCCTTCATGGGTGATTTTTGCGGTTTGTCCGGGATGCAGTGCAGCATGTTCGCCCGTTTCAAAGCATAAATCGAGTGCCGAATGGCTCAGCAGCGCTTCAATATCAGCTTTAATATCAAAGAAATCCAGGGTACGTTTGTGGGTGCCCCATTGTTCGGGAAGCACTAAACCGGAAGCGATACCCGCCAGCATTTTGTCTTGTTGCAAGCTGCCATCGGCTTGTTGAACAAAACGTAAACCCGTTTCAAAAAAGCGGATGTCGGGTTGTTGGCGTTTTTGATTATGACTGAGGGCTTGTATGAGTCCCGGCCATAAGCTGGTGCGCATTTCTGCCAGATCGGAGGCTAAAGGATTGGCGAGTTGAATGCCGGACACGCCCGGATCGAGCTGTGCTTGCAAGGCGCTGTCTACAAAGCTGTAGGTGATGGCTTCTCGATAGCCGCGTTCTACCAATAAGCTTTGTAAATGTTGCAAGGTATTGGGCTGGCTGCGTCCAATATCCAAGGCAGCGTTGGCGGGTTGACTGGGCAGATGGTTGTAGCCATAGACTCGCGCCAGTTCTTCAATTAAATCAGCTTCTAAGGTGATGTCAAAGCGGAAACTCGGCGGCACGACATGCCACACATTAGGGGCATCGGCGGTTGAGGTTTTGTCGATTTCCAATCCTAAACGTCGTAGACAATCTTCCACATCCGCTTTCGGAATGGCTTGGCCTAATAAACGCTCAATGCGTTCAGCCCGCAACGTGATGCTGTGGCTTTCGGGTAAATGTTCGGCGGCGGTGATTTCAACCAGAGGGGCGACTTGTCCACCGACAATATCCACCAATAATTGAGTGGCTCGTTCAATGGCTTGGACTTGCAAGGCGGGATCAACGCCGCGTTCAAAGCGATGAGATGAATCCGTGTGCAACCCATAACGGCGGGCACAACCTGCGAGTAATTGAGGCGTGAAAAAAGCACTTTCTAAGAAAATATCTTGGCTGCCGGGTTCAACTGCCGACAATGCTCCGCCCATCACGCCCGCTAATGCCTGGGCTTGTTGATGATCGGCAATAACTAAGGTGTTTTCATCTAATTCAAGGGTTTGTCCATCCAGTAATGTGATGGATTCTTGAGGCTGGGCTTTACGTATTTGCAGTCCGCCAGACAGTTTGCTGAGGTCAAAAGCGTGCAGCGGTTGCCCCAGTTCAAGCAGCACATAATTGGTCACATCGACCACCGCGCTAAGACTGCGCAAACCGCTACGGCGCAGACGTTCTTGCATCCACAAAGGGGTGGGCACTTGGTTGTTAATGCCGCGAATGATGCGTCCGACATAATGTGGGCAAGCAGCGGTATCCAGCAATGCCACCGGGTATTGATCATCAATGCTCACGCTCACGTTTGACTGAGCGGGGGGCGTTAATGCGGCGCGAGTTAATGTGCCGACTTCGCGTGCAATGCCCATGACGCTTAAGCAATCGCTGCGATTAGGGGTTAAATCCACTTCAATGCTGACATCATCAAGCCCTAGATAATCACGTATATCGGTGCCGATGGGCGCATCTACAGGCAATTCCAGTAAGCCTTCTGAATTTTCAGCTAAACCTAATTCGCTGGCAGCGCACAACATGCCAAAGGATTCCACGCCGCGCAATTTGGCTTTTTTAATTTTAATATCGGGTAATCGCGCACCGACTAAAGCCACTGGTACTCGTATGCCAACTCTGGCATTAGCTGCACCGCAGACGATTTGTAAGGTCTCTTGAGTGCCCGCATTCACTTGGCAGACTTGAAGTTTTTTAGCATCAGGATGAGGCTCTGCCGCGAGAATTTCGCCCACTACGACCTGGCTAAATTCGGCGGCTACATTTTCAATGCTATCGACTTCCAAGCCAGCCATGGTGAGTTGTTCTGCCAGTTGTTCGGCATTGATGGCTGGGTTTATCCATTCCCGCAACCATTGTTCACTGAATTTCATATTGTGTGTTCTCCATCTTCGTCTTTATGTGCCGAATAGGGGGCAAAGACGATCATCAATCTATTTGATGCGGGTTGTTTGTGGATATTGATGTGATTTATAGCTCATGAGTCTTGCGTAGGTAGGCTGAATTTTTTATAAAATCAAAGATATGAGCGGATATGTAGTCATTCGCATCAGGGCTATCCTTGCATTTTTTGAAGAATGCCTGAAAAATCGGGGCTTAAATGCTTTAAAGGCACCAGAAAAGTGCAGCAGTGTATCCAAATATTTACTGTATTTCCAGTATGATAACGGCGATACCTGCAAATCCAAACGCTAAATTCCATAAAAAAACCCGTCTTGTCATCACAAGACGGGTTTTTTAGAAGTTGTCTGGTCAATAGAAGCCGTAGCGAGGTGAAGCTCATTTGAACCTGATTATTTCAAGATGTTGGGTTCTAACGGATGCTGTTGGTGCTTTGTTTTAGCCCTGACAGGGCGTAATAAATACTCACGGCACAAACATGGCTTTATTTTACCCCTTCAGGGCTTAACGAATAGACTTGTCCGAGTTTAATATATCCAGTCCACCCAGGGCGTTGCCCCAATGTCATTAACTGAAGGCTAAAAACAGAACTTCCCTCGTCAGCCTCAAATAATCAATGTCTTGACGCAATGGAGTGGACTGTCGAGGTGGTTTTCGGTTTGGTCTTCTACAAGTGGGGCTTTGCAAAAAAAACTGAGTTAAGCGTTCTATTACTTCTTCAACGGGTGTATCGCTATACAGTCATTCAAATGCGTGATTCTTCATCGTATTAAATGAGACCATGCGATTCACTGGTTGAGGATTTTTCACTGTTTTGGCATCAAGTTGTGCTTGTGCATCCTGCGTTAAAATCGATTCAAGCCCGCTGAGAAATACGCTGGAATGGAAGTCCTGATAGACGGACTCTACACTCAAACCTGTAAAATTCTCTAAATTTAAACGGGTTTTAAGCACACTATAGAATGTTTCTACTCCCCAACGTAGCCAGTATATCTTGAGACAATCATTACGTGGGGTAGAGGCTTTCATCCAGTCAATGGGTGACGAGCACTTCATATTCTCCTGTCTTAGAGCCTATACGAAGATGGGGAATCGAAGCGAAAATTCGCCATTTTGAGGCAGATTTTTCGGTTTTTTAAGGCGAATAGCGAGCGTGTGTTGATAAAAAGCGGACAACCTGACCAAAAGGGCGGATTTGCAGCCGATTATCCCGTTTTCGTATAGGCTCTGTAGGAGCTAACAGAATGTGTTATGACACTGCGTTTGCTTCACGCAGACCGCCTAGCTTTTAAAACCAATATTTTGGGTACAGGAAACCTGTCTAAAGAACCTGCATAACTATCTCGAAGGCAGGATAATGTTTCACTATATAACCCTTTAGAATCGGGTTTTTCTGGTTTTGTTTGAAAAAAATTGTAATATCATCGCTGGAATAATAGCCAAAGCATCGACGGAGAATAGCTTAATCATGAATATCTTTACGGATGAACAACCTTACAGCTTAGGCGATGTATTTGCCGAGTTGCACAGCAATGGTATGCGACAAGCCTTGATCGCACGCTCTCTTTTTGTGCTGTTGGTGTTGTTGTGGATTGTGTTTCATACGCCAAGTTATAGTGATTTTTTCTATCATTTCAGTATTCTGGTTTTATTTGCAGGCGTGGGTGTGGGGTATTGGTGGTTATTTCAGCATGAAAAACAACAAAGCTGGCATCCTTATTTATTAGTGATCTTGGATGCAGGCGTAGTCACCTTAATGTTGCTATATCACCCTTATGAAATGGCGCACAACATCCAACCGGGACATCTCTTTTTATATTATTTTGCCCTATTGGCTTTGCATAGCTTGCATTTCATACCCCGCCTCATCGCCTGGACAGCGTTGGTATGCGCTTTTTTCTGGATGATGGGGTTAGCTTTATTAGTGGATACGAACTTACCGGGCACACAAGAAGCCATCCAGCTATCCACTTGGTTGCCGCAGATTTTTACCTTGTTATTAGTCGGTGCCATTATCAGCTTTAGCATGTTTCAACTGATTTATTTTGCCTTTCGACAACTGAGTACCGAACGAGAATTTCATAACATCTTGCTGGCAGAACGTGATCTTAGCGCTCAACCTTCATCCGCAGATTACAACAAAGATGCTTTTGCCGATTCTTTAACGGGATTAGGCACACGCGCAGCCTTTGAACGCGACAGCGCACAATTTGCACGAGTATTTAATGAAGGACGCTTAATTGATCTCAGCATTGCCCTCATCGACTTAGAAGGCGCGGATGAGGTGTTGACTGAACGCGGAGAAGAAGCGTATCACGCTCTTTTATGTGAATTTGCCAATGTAGCGCGTTCTAGTTTTCGTTCTTCAGATATGCCGTACCACTTAGGCGGCAATCAATTTGCGCTACTGGCACCGGGTGCCACACCCAGTAATGCGGATCGCCTGCGTAAGTTGCTAGATGCCATTGTTGACGACGTAAAAAAACAGGGTTTTCCTGAGATTAGCGCCAAAATGGGATTGTCAACGCTACACGAAGCCACTCACGAACCGGAATAACCAGCGCTTTAGGGATAACCGCTTCTAGCCGTGTTATCCCTTGCAACAAGTCTACTGAACTACAGGCATCACTCCCACCCCGCAGAGAACCCTATGAAGCGAGTGTATGCCGTACACTGATTAAGGTTTTAGAGACTATACAAAGATGGGGAATCGAAACGAAAATTCGCCATTTTGAGGCAGGTTTTTCGGTTTTTTAAGGCGATTATCCCGTTTTCGTATAGGCTCTTATACAGTCATAGCGATGAAGCCCTGTTTGCATCGCTAAAAAACCACAAACCTTCATTGACTCAAGCGCTTAGACATAAGGTATTCAGCATGACATCACGCCTGCCCATCGGACTCTTAAGCCTATTATTGCTCACCAGCAGCCTGCAAGCCGCCGTGACCGGGCGCGTATTGCGCTGCGAATCCGTGGATGAAGAACACCAATATTGTCTCGCCTATGTGCGTAGTGGGGTTAAATTGGTGCGTCAATTAAGCCTCAAAGATTGCCGTTATCAAGATTCCTGGGGCTATGATTCGGGAGGAATATGGGTAGACAAAGGCTGTCGAGCCGAGTTTTTTATCCGCGACACCCAACGTTTAGAAGATATTCTCAATGAACCCGATAGCGGAGTGACCGAACTCATGAGCATGACCGTCGTCGCTGAAATGCTAAATAAAGGACGTTTGCCGGATTGGTCATACTCACCCAACAATATCATCGACATTGGCGTGGACTACAACACTTGGTATTACGTCCACACGCCAGACTCTTGGCAGGATTTCTGGTTTTTTCCGGCCTTCCTCAGAATAAAATTCTGAGGCATCTTAGAGCCTATACGAAAACGGGGGCATCGGCTGCAAACCCGCCCTTTTGGTCAGGTTTCCCGCTTTTTTTCGTTACACGCCCGCTATTCGCCTTAAAAAACCGAAAAACCTGCCTCAAAAGGGCGAATTTTCGCTTCGATTCCCCATCTTCGTATAGGCTCTTAAAACAAGCGTTGCATCATCTCAATGATTAAGGAAGTGTTTAATGAATATTTTGATTTACCCTTTTAGTTTGCTCTTGCTCAGTGTATCCCTATTCGCCCAGCCCCCTTCTCCTGTTAAATATGAAGTCACCTTAATGAGTGGGCGAGAAGCCAGCATTGATTACAAAATGGGCAAAGACCTACAACATCTACTCAAACCACACGGCATTGATTTAAATGTTGTTCCATCGATGGGTTCAGTGGAAAACATTATTAAAGTATACGAGTTTCCCAGCATTCAACTCGGCATAGCTCAACTTGATACGCTCACCTTTCAATCCCTGCATTCTTTAGTGCATCAATTTGGCATCACTTCTGAATTACAAAATATTGTTAGCAATATGCAACTGGTTTTGCCTCTATACAGCAAAACCGTGCATGTGCTCACACCGCTTAAATACAAAAAATTCGATGAACTCAATGGCAAGCGCATCGCCATTGGACGGCGCAGCAGCGGCACGCACGGCACCGCTTTAAGCCTACTGCGCATGTTTCAGATCAAACCCGAAAAAACCTTAGCGATTGATCCACCACGGGCATTAGAACTCATGCAAAAAGGCCAGCTAGAGGCCCTCTTTCACATCTCAGCGTTGCCTGATAGCAGCCTACAACAAACATCATTTGCCCAGCCGTTGCATTTACTGCCCATTGACTTACACCAAGCGCAAGACAAATCCTTATTACGGCATTTGTATCAAGTCACGGAGATTTCCCCGCAGCACTATGCGTGGCTAGACCACAGCATTCCCAGCATTTCGGTGCGCAATATTCTTGTCACCGCAGACACCGGAGAATGCGCCGCAGTCGGTCAACTCGCCCGCTTGATCTACGACAACTTAGCTTGGCTACAACAGCATGGACATGAAAAATGGCGTGACGTGAGTTTTGACAAGGAACGTCTATTAAAGCACCGCAGCTTATCGCCCTGTGTGAAACAGGCTTTGTGAGGGTGGGTGTAGGATGAGCAAAATGCAGCGTGCCCATCCTACTTTTTGAGTGATTGAATTTAATATTCAACCATCTCTAAATGCATTTGTATTAATTGAAGCAGGGATTCAAAATTCAAGTTTTCTTGGGTTTCAATGGTCTGGTTGAAATTCATTGCATCAATGATGGGATATTCTAAATCCAGACCATAACAACCTTCAGATTGTCCATAGGTATACAGATAAACGCTGATGTCTGATGCATGGGTTGCGGCTAAACGAATGCTATGAGTATCCTCGGCTGACGAGTCTTTAATGACAAAGCCTTCCGTGCCCAGTTGCTCAATCAATCGCAGCAATACACTTTTGATGCGGACATCTTTATCTAGCGCCCAAATATTCATCGGTGGTATCAACCTTCGATAAAGTAAGTACCTGATTCCATCAGGCTTTTGAACATATTCAAAAGCTCAGCCGCTTCAATGATGGCTCCAGCTTGATGGGGCAGGGATAGAATCTCTAAATGAATGCTTTGCTGTGTGAGCGCTTGCGCCAAAGTATCAATGAAATGCTCTAGCGATATAGCTTGAGTGCTGAGGGTTTCATCTGGCAGGCAATCATGAGCCAAGGTTTTATAAGGCCATACGGATAAAATAGTTTTGTCGTCCTCATTCCGCATGATCCAGCCTTGAGCATCAGCATGTCCCCAAATTTCTTCTGATTCTATCGCCCGGGTGAGAAAGTAATAAATGCGTTGGCTGTCAGACATGCCGGGGATGTCTGACAGTTCTGTTGATGTTGGTTGATAGTGCATAGTGGAATGGCTCTTAGGAGGTGGAAGCGGTTAATAGACTTGTCCAAGCTTAAAACACCGACTGCAAAACAGCGGATATTGGCGGTTTTCCCCGTTCCTTTTCGTTAAATAGAATGACTATTCGCCTCAAATGAACGAAAAAAACCGCTCAATCCCGCTGCTTTTCGCTACGGTGCTTAAGCCTGGACAAGTCTAATAATGGGGCTTTAATCATGTCTAACCAAGTATCAATGCGAGTGTCTGTCAGCAGGGCCTGATTGGTTTGATCCAAGGCCAGTCCCAAGAAGTGATCATCTTTCAGTGCTTTGGAATGTTTGAAGGTATAACCTTCTGTGCTCCACTGTCCCAGCAATTGTGCTCCAGCATGGTGTAAGGCGCTGTGTAAATCAAACAAAGCATCGACAAAATAATCGGCATATTTATCTTGATCGCCTAAGCCATAGAGTGCAATGCGTTTACCGCTTAAATCGGCGGCGGCTAATTGAGGTAGGAATTCTTCCCAACTGCCTGCTTCTATATCGGTGGATTTGCCGGGTAGTAGACCATGACCATAAGTCGGTGTGCCGAGAATCAGCGCTTCATATTTGAGAACATCAGCAACGCTGACACGATTCACATTCAGTGGTTTATCACAACAATCACCGAGTTTCTTCGCCATTTTTTTGGCTATTAAGCGAGTGGTACCCGTGTCGGTGCCAAAGAAAATACCGATTTTATTCATAAATCATCCTTCAAAATATATTGAAATGACATCAATTGTACAACTCAAGCCATCCGCTTTAAGACCTTAAGAGCCTATACGAAGATGGGGGATTCAATAGTCCCAGCTTTTATAGGTCTCATTGTGTTCTTTCATATCTTCATACAACCACACCATTCTATCTAAAAACCAGCTTTTTCCCATATAGGTTAATGCAATGCCTAAGACGGCACCCCATACCGAGAAATAAACAATCGCCCAAATAGATAACAATAAACCGATAAAAGAAATAAGATTTAACAGTGCATGAAGAGGAATGTTGTGATGTTCAGGAATAGGGATTTGATCTCTATTTAAATAGATTCTCTCTCCAAGTACAGCTTTTGAAGCCCAATGTCGAGTAGACAGCGGTTTTTTGAAAAATACGGGGTTAAAGAACATCCATAGAAGCGATATACCCGCAGGAATTAAACACCACCAGCCTAACCATTCTCTGCTCCAAAAGGACAGTACTATGAAGGGCAAGACAGAATACCGTGTCCAGACGCTTAAAGGATTAGCATGTTTCATCCAGTTCTCATCAGTTAAATTGAATGCTTTTGCAAGGTGTTTTTCTAAGGTCATGAGAGGGAGGTTCGATAAAGGAGTGAGAGATTGACTGACACGAGGGGCGTATCAGATGAAAGAAGAAGAGGGGAGAACAGTAGAAGAGGTGTTGACTCAACAGAGCTATTTAAGAGCCTATACGAAGCAGCGGCGGTTTTTTATTTCACCACACCCGCCACTGCTTTTTATCATGATTTTATCCTACAAAGCGCCTTCGGCACCTGCGTGGATGATTTCATCAATACTGTCGCGCACGCGCTTGGCGGATGTTTGCAATTCAGGTGTTAAATGAGCCATGCCCATGACTAAATCCATATTCAAAGTGACTAGCCAATCTTTACCTTGTGGGTCGGTGACGGCGGCAATACGGCAGGGCAAATAGGCGGCAAAAGTCAAATCAGTATCGACCATTTGCTTCGCAATTTGCGCATCACAGAATTGGAAAATCTCCATGCGGTTCACGTTTTTAGCGCCTTGTGCTTTTAGTTCAGCGGACAGCGGTTGGTGGGCGACTAATTTCATGTTTAACGTGTTCGCACGCAGTTTCATGGATTCAATGGCTTCGTCCATTGATACGCCGTCTTCAATTTCAACTTTCCATACCGTTTGCGCAAAGTTCATTTGTGGAGCGGCAGGGGCTTGGGCGGCAGGTTTTTCTGCGGGAGCGGGTTCTGCTGAGCCTTTATCATCGCAATCGTTACATCCCGGTAAAATGATGAGTAAAGACAAGCTGGCAGCGGCAAGATATTTCAACATAAAAAATCCTCTATGTTATTTAAGGTGTGCTAGGCGTTTGAAGTCAATAACTAATATGAAAACACTCATAGACAATAAAGCTTATTTTGCTCTGTTTTTCGTGACGCGAAGCCTATCCGCTGCAAAAAACAGGTGTCAAAATAGGTGCTTTTCACTGCCCTGTGTTGTTTTTATATAGCCTCTAAATTCAATCCAACCTATACAACGTCAATGATTAAATATGAGACGCTGCTGGCTTTCTGTCTCTAAAATGATCTTTTAAAGGCCAACAACGCTAACAGTTTTGACAACAAAACCCACAAATTTACAGGTAATGGCGGCTTTTTACAATCTAACGGCTTGTTCTGAAACAGTTCGTGTCAAGAGTGAGAGGGCTTTTGATGGGGATCGAGCAAACAACCAAAGCGTTTACCCGCATGGCACTATTCTTCGTCTTCCATGCCCAGTTCTTTAATTTTGCGCGTCACGGTATTGCGTCCCCAGCCGAGTAATTTTGCGGCTTCTTGGCGGCGACCGCCGGTAAAACTTAAGGCGACTTCTAATAAAATGCGTTCAAAACGCGGCGCGGCTTCGCTGAGTAAATCATCACAACCCGTGTGTAGACGTTGTTCTGCCCAACGGCGCAAACCTTGTTCCCAATCATTTTGAGCCTCTTTGGCGGGTATTTGTTCGCGCAATTCGGGCGGTAAATCTTCCTGCAACACTTCTTGTCCCGAAGCCATGACGGTCAACCAACGACAGGTATTTTCCAGTTGTCGCACATTTCCAGGCCAATCCAGTTGTTGTACATAGCGCTCGGTATCAGCATGAAGGTTTTTCGGTTCTACGCTTAATTCTTTCGCCGCACTGCATAGAAAATGGCGCATTAACATCGGAATGTCTTCACAGCGCTCACGCAGGGGCGGCAAATGAATGCGAATCACATTCAAGCGATGGTATAAATCGTCACGAAATAAGCTGTCTTGCACACGTTGTTGTAAGTTTTGATGAGTGGCGGCGATGATGCGTACATCGACTTTAATCGGAGAGTGTCCCCCCACTCGGAAAAAAGTACCGTCGGCTAATACACGCAATAAACGGGTTTGTAACTCAGCGGGCATATCGCCAATTTCATCTAAAAATAAAGTGCCGCCATCGGCTTGTTCAAAACGCCCGCGCCGTTGTTGCAAAGCCCCGGTAAACGCCCCGCGTTCATGTCCAAACAGTTCGGATTCTAATAACTCTTTAGGAATGGCAGCGGTATTCAGCGCAATAAAAGAATGTTTAGCACGCGGGCTGTGACGATGTAGCGCATGAGCCACGAGTTCTTTCCCGGTGCCGGATTCGCCCGTGATCAGCACGGTGATATTAGAACGCGACAAGCGTCCAATGGCACGAAACACTTCCTGCATCGCCGGAGCGGAACCAATAATTTCTTGCGGTGCAACACTGGGTTCGGCTTTATCACTGCTGCGCTGCTCTCGTTCGCTTAGCGCCCGCTGCACCAGTTCCACCGCCTCGTCCACATCAAACGGCTTAGGCAAATATTCAAAAGCTCCACCTTGATAAGCCGATACCGCGCTGTCGAGATCAGAATACGCGGTCATAATAATCACTGGAATATGAGGATAGAGTTGATTCAAATGCCCTAACAAACCCAAACCATCTAAACCCGGCATACGAATATCCGTAATAATCGCGGCTGGCGGTTGTTGTTCGAGTTTTTCCAACACACTATCAGCCCGTTCAAAACAGGTAATCTCTAGCCCCGCTTGACTCAGCGCTTTTTCCAGCACCCAGCGAATCGCTCGATCATCATCAATCACCCAAACATTTTTCATGACTTGCGCATGTCCTTGTTATCGTTAAAGAACGGCTATTGCTACTCACCATGTAGCGGAAACCAGACGCTAAACACGGTTTTCCCGGGTTCGCTACTACAACTGATTAATCCATCATTTTGATGCACCAGCGTTTGTGCAATGGATAAACCTAAACCTGTCCCATCGGCACGCCCTGTTACCATGGGATAAAAAATCTGCTCCAGCATCCCTTCAGGAATCCCCGGCCCATTATCTTGCACATCAATACGCACCGCCATTTTGTGCTGGCGATGGCCTAATACCACGCGCCGTTCTACACGGGTGCGCAGCAGTAGCTCTCCTTGATTTTGCATGGCTTGCACCGCATTGCGGGCAATATTCAACAACGCCTGATGAAACTGGTCAGGGTCTACATAAATGTCAGGAATGCTGGGATCAAAATCAGACACCACGAGAATTCCGGTACCTACTTCAGACTCCACCAATTGACGCACACGGCATAACACCTGATACACATTTAACGACTCTTTATGCGGCGGTGTGCGCGGGCCTAACATGCGATCCAACAAGGTTTGCAAACGATCCGCTTCACCAATAATGATGTCTGTGTACTCCCGCTGCTCCAGCGGTAATTCTCGCGCCAGCAACTGTGCCGCCCCTCGCAACCCCCCCAGCGGGTTTTTAATTTCATGGGCTAAACCGCGCAAAATATTCTGTGCGGTTTGGCGTTGTAGCATCTGATTTTCTTCACGACTTAAGCGCAACTGCTGCACCACGTTGACCATTTCCACCAAAAACGCTTCAGGAGCCGTTTTGCTACTATGGCGCACAGGCGTAATGCTGCAATCCACCGTCACGCTGTGTCCGCTAGATAAGGTCAGGCGCAAACCGTGCTCAATCACCGGATCAGGCTGATGAAAAGTGCCTAAATGGGGGAAGCATTCACAATCAGGAAACAACTGATGGGCATGAGCGCCATAGACTTGATTAGCACTCAGTTTGAGCAAGCTTTCTCCCGCTGGATTAATCGCTTGCAGGCACAACTGAGGATCAAACCAAAACACCGCAGTGGTTTGATGATCTATCATTTTTTGAGCAAGATCAGGTAAAGGCATAGGGCCATCTTTTATTGATGATGAAGTGATAAAAAGGTTGGAAGCGTCTATATACGAAATAGCGCTGGACTCAGGCAAGTTCTGCACCATTAAGAAACAGTCTTTCAATGGGCGGATAACAGATTGAAAAGTCAGTGTAAAACAAAAAACTTCAGAAGTTAGAAAGTGGTATTCTGCACTAAAATGCAACAAAGGCACTGTTTTGGTGCAAATAGACAGTGTTTTAGTAAGGTTTTTATCCGCCGTTTATTGTCTTAGTTCAATTCCTTAAACTCAGCTTATACCCTCACTGCCATTCAGTTAAGAAAAAAGACAGGGTGTTTAAGCGCTTAGCCTCCTCTCCTAGCAGGAGGAGGGATAACATCAACTGCTTTCAATGCTAGTGGGGTTCACTGAATGATTTATTATCTCTCTATCGGTACTGACCGCAACGCGGTCAAGACGGCCTTCCCATGCGCCGCATGGGAACGAGTTAAAGCGTGAAACGGAGTGCGAAGCCGTAGCTTCGCAGGTGCCAAGCTACGGCTTGGCACTCCAATAAATCAGTCCGCGTAGGATGGGTAGAGGCGCGATGTGATGCTTGATTTTGCTATGAACTTTATCGCGCCGAAACCCATCATTCCAATTTCATAATAAAGATGGGTTTCGCTCTGCTCTACCCATCCTACCGTGCTAAAAATCCAGGTGGTATTCCCCCCCTTTAATCCGACACACCGCCTAACGATCTTCTTCTGGAAGGCGATCCAACACCACATCAATCACCTGGAAATCAGCAGGGCGGTCTTCATCCGCTAAGGCCAATAACTGCGGCAAAATCTCCATAGGAATGTCGCGTCCGCCAAGACCCGCCGCGCAGTTGTGTACGCGGGGAGGCTTGTCTAGCGAGCTGAGTGCGGCTAACACTTCAAGACCGACAATGCCGCCACTGCCGGGGGCGATAGCGCGTTCTAGCACGATGATGTGAGATAAATCCGCGCAGACTTGGCGCAGGGCTTCTGCTGGGAAAGGGCGGAAAGAGCGCAGTTGAATGAGCTTCACCGAACGCTCTGGCGGCATTTCTGATAATGCCGCTTCCAGCGTGCCGAGCACCGAGCCTAAGCTCAAAATCGCAATGTCCGCATCGGGATCACCGATGGTTTTCAGCAAACCGCCGTAACTGCGACCACAAATAGCACCCCAGTCTTGATCGGCAGCGATGATGTCATCCATCGCTTTGAGCAAGGCTTGATGATGCGAGTGCCGCGCTTCGGAATAGTGATCGGGGGAGACCAAGGTGCCGACGCTGGTGGGGTTTCGCGGGTCTAAGGCGCGTTTGAAATGGTAAGCGGGTAAAAAGCTATCGACTTGCTCTTGTTCAGGCACATCAATGCCTTCGAGCGTGTGTGTCAGAGTGAAGCCGTCCATGCAGACCATCACCGGCAACTCGGTGCGCTCGGAGATACGATAGGCTTGGATGGTGGTGTCTACCGCTTCTTGGTTGTCGGCGCAATACAGTTGAATCCAACCCGCGTCGCGCACAGCCATTGAATCTTGTTGGTCATTCCAGATCGACAGCGGGGCGGACACGGCGCGATTAGCACAGGTCATCACCAAGGGTACGCGCATCCCCGCGATGTTGTAGAGCACTTCTGCCATGAGCAAAATGCCTTGTGAAGCGCTGGCGGTGTAGGCGCGTGAGCCTGCCATCGCCGCCCCCAGAGCCACGGATGCGGCGGAGAATTCACTTTCGACGCTGACAAATTCGCAGTCAAATTGTCCATCCGCCACCAGTTTGGAAATATTTTCCACAATGTGGGTTTGAGGGGTGATGGGATAGGCCGAAACGACGGCGGGACGACACAGCGCCACGGCGCGGGCAATGGCCTGTGATCCTTCAAGCGCTTGCAGCATGATGGTGTTCCTCTGTATGCAGGTGGTTCCATTGTCTGGCGGGGACTTGTTGAGCCGCTTCTTCAATGAGTTGAAGATTGCGTTCTAGCACGGCTCCTTTGAAGCGGTGGGTCAGTGCTTGGCTTAAAGCCTGTTGCGGGAGCAGTTCGGTCAATGCCAGAAAACCCGCGAGTAATGCGGTATTCGGCACCGGTCGGCCTAGAATTTTTTGCGCCAAATGGGTGGCGGGTAAAGCGATGATGTCGTGGTTCATTTGCTCGCTGAGTTGGGTGCTGCTGTGGTGAGAATTCACCAGGATGCCGCCGCCGTCTTTGAGACCATCCAACACCCCCGGCACATGCAGCAGGGCTTCATCTTGGATGATTAAAAAGGCCGGGGAACGCACTTGATTACGGCGGCGAATCGGTTGATCGTCAATGCGTACAAAAGCGACCACCGGAGCACCGCGTCGCTCGGCACCGAAGTTGGGAAATGCTTGCCCGTAGCGTTTGACTTCAAAAGCGGCGGCAGCCAGTAAGTAAGCGGCGACGACATTGCCTTGTCCGCCGCGCCCGTGAATGCGGATTTCTAACATAGAAGTCTCCTTTGGTTTGTTAGATTTGTTGCGTAGGATAGCGTTGTCTCAAATGGCTTCACACAGTGTGCGTCTGCTGAATAGCCTCTTCTAAAGCATCCCTGACATCATCAATACATCGGATAATCTCTTCAGGAGCATCCGCTTGTATTGCAATATTATGCACCAGTAAGAAAGTGTGTTTCATTTGATTCAAATCTCTTACCGACTCCCAACTCATGGCTTCATCAATATGAAACAACAATCGATCTGAAGCAGGAAAACCAAACAGTTCAACCACCATATGCCTTAACTCCAACCAGGCACCTTGAAGGTCTGATAGTGCGGTTTTTTCATAGCTTGTGGGTTCTTTGATAAACATGCAAAACCTTAAGTCATCGAGATAACACTATGTACCTAATAACATTTGCTGAATATGGGTGGCATTTTTTTCATCATAAATTTGAAAACAATGAAACGCCACATCAAAACTACCATAGATAAAGCTTAATAAGCCTAGTTTAAGCAACTGTTGGGACGATAAGTGAGGCATACTGGATATGTTTTTAATAAAAATGGCATCAGACCACATATTCTGGCTTGGGAAATTAGGTTGGTTATTTATCACGAGAGGTTTTAAAGTACGCCCTGCCACCCCTTGAAATTTATGAAACATAAAATCTCTGGCACTTAAAAACTGACACACGTCTCCAAACAAAGGTTGATCAATATAAAGAGGTACAAATTCAACTTCGGTAAAAATCGCCAGGGTATCTTTAAGTGTATCAATCCCATTTTGAAAGACTTCTAATTCAGCCCCTTGAATATCAATTTTAATGAAATCAACCGCACCAATACCTTGTTCTTTTATAAACGTATCAATACTCAGGGTATCCAGATGAGTGACTGATTTCAGCATGGATACTTCTAAATTATGATAAAGAGACAATAGTTTTTCATTGGGTGGGTACAAAGAACTACACATAGGATGTTGGGTTTCATAAAATGCACGGTTCTTTTCTGTACGCCCTAAAGCTACGGGGTAATAAGTGATGCCGGGTTTTGCTTGCTGATTTAATTGTTGGCAAAGATGTTCATCCACTTCAAAGGCAATGATTTTTGATTGAGGAAAAAAATCTAATAATTGATGAAAAGGTTCGGTTTGACCCTCTAGTGGCAAAGCGCCAATTTCTAAACATGTAAAAGACAATGTGTTGTCTATTTCATATATTTTTTTGCCTAGGATGTTGATGGCTTCTGTCGGTGCCATTCCATTACTCATTATTTTATAAATCCTTGTTTTAAAATGGGTGAGTCCTATTTTTGATGCGGCCTAGAGAAAGAGGAGTGTGTATCCTCTAAATCTCTCTAGATGCATTGTAGTGTCGGGTTAAGTGTTGCCCGACACTACCTCTTTTATTCGTCCGTCACACAGCCTTCAGACGCATTTTTAACGCTTTTAATGAACTTATACAAAGTACCTTTACTGGCTTTGTAAGGCGGCATCGTCCAGGCAGCTTGACGGCTGGCCAGTGCTTCTTCGCTTAAATCCACATCCAAGGTGTTTTTATCCGCATCAATGCGCACTAAGTCACCGTTTTGGATCAGCGCAATCGGCCCGCCTTCCTGCGCTTCAGGCACGATGTGTCCGATGATAAAGCCGTGCGAGCCGCCCGAAAAACGTCCGTCGGTGAGAAGCGCTACATCGCTGCCCAAACCTGCCCCCATAATCGCAGAAGTCGGCGTAAGCATTTCCGGCATACCAGGGCCACCTTTAGGCCCTTCGTAGCGAATCACTACCACATCACCTTTAACAATCTCATTGTGTTCCAAGGCCGCCAGCATATCTTCTTCACAATCATAGACTTTTGCAGGGCCAGAAAACTGCAAACCTTCTTTACCCGTGATTTTAGCCACCGATCCGCCGGGGGCGAGATTGCCTTTCAAAATGCGGATATGCCCATTGTTTTTAATCGGTTTTTCCAACGATTGAATGATTGGCTGGTTTTCGTGTAAACCACGCACATCTGCCAGGTTTTCCCCTAAAGTTTTGCCCGTGACCGTCATGCAGTCGCCGTTCATATAACCTTTTTCCAGCAAATATTTCATCACCGCAGGCGTGCCGCCGACCTTATGCAAATCCTCCATCACATATTGACCACTGGGTTTGAGATCAGCAATAAAAGGCACACGCTCACTCACCGCTTGGAAATCATCAATCGTCAACTTCACATCCACCGAACGCGCCATCGCCAATAAATGCAGCACCGCATTGGTAGAACCGCCCGTCGCCATAATGATCACCATCGCATTTTCAAAGGCCGCACGAGTCATGATGTCTGTCGGTTTGAGATCGCGCTCTAATAAGGTGCGAATCGCTGCGCCCACATGTTTGCATTCCTCGCGCTTACCGTCATATTCAGCCGGGAAAGAAGAACTAAACGGCAAACTCATGCCCATCGCCTCAATCGCCGTCGCCATCGTGTTAGCGGTATACATACCGCCGCACGCACCCGCGCCAGGGCAGGCATGTTGCACGATGTCCATCCGCTCTTCTTCGGTGATTTTGCCCGCTAAAAAAGCCCCATAAGACTGAAACGCCGACACAATGTCTAAAGGCTCTTGTTTTTGGCTAAAACCCGGTTTAATCGTACCGCCATACACCATCAACCCAGGACGATTCAATCGCGCCATGCCGATGATGCAACCCGGCATATTCTTATCACAACCGGGCAAAGTCACTGCCGCATCATACCATTGCCCGCCCATCACCGTTTCGATGGAATCTGCAATTAAATCACGCGATTGCAGAGAATAACTCATGCCGCGAGTGCCCATTGAAATACCATCACTCACGCCCACGGTATTAAAACGAAAACCCACCAAACCTGCGGCTTGCACCCCTTCCTTCACGGTTTGGGCTAAATCCAATAAATGCATATTACAAGTATTGCCCTCATACCAAACGCTGGCGATGCCCACCTGCGGCTTATTCATATCGTCTTGCGTCAAGCCCGTGCCATAAAGCATCGCTTGCGATGCGCCTTGAGATTTAGGCTGGGTGATTTTTGCGCTGTATTTATTGAGTTCTGTCATAAAGCTCTCCTGTGTGGATGTGGGGCTAGTACACCGTCAAGGTTCTTATGTCTTTTTATTCGACGACACAAGATGGGTGCGTACTAGGAGTCTATACGAAAACCAGAGACTTGATGACAAAGCCCCTCGTCTGCGCATAGACGCTAAAGAATCCCCGCATTTTAGGCAATACTCGCAGGTATCACAGCATTTTTTGTCATGTGGGAGTGGTTTCAGCGGCTAAAACTCAATCACCTGCAAGGATTTCCCCGCGCTATTGTGACCTTGTTTAATTTGATGAGGCGTATTGCTGCGCACTGATACTTGAGGACGTTGGGAATGGGAGGATGTCTGCACCGTCGCTTTAGACGCAATGCTAATGCGGATGTTTAAGCTTTTCGTGGTCGTTTGAGGCATCGCAGGCGGTGCCGCGATCAGCGGCACACTCAAAAACAACCAAGCAAACATGATTAAAATGTGGGCGCATTTTAAGCCGTTCATGATAAACCCTCCCTTATCCATTAATGTATAAGAGAGTCAGGCTTCCTACCGTTAAACGTGTGTGACGAATGTTACGAAGAGTGACATTGGGGAAGGATACATGGTGCAAGGAATCACATCATTACGATGGATGTTTGTGATAGATGATGAAACTGATGTGACAAGAATAATTTGACTGAGGTAAAAATGAATATAAGGCCATATTTCATGTGAAGGGCTATTCAGCTCGTAATAAAGTCTGCAATCAAGTGAATGAAGAAATTTATTTACATTTGCAAGCTAATAACATCTCCCCTGCTCGTCCTCCAAATATGACAAACGTTCCTTAAACATTATTGGTTTTTAGTGCTCACATTCCAGAAAAAACTGCTTGCGTTCGATACAGGTTAAATGTCGCCTTTGCTTTTGGAGTGCCAAGCCGTAGCTTGGCAAGGTTAAATTCCTTGATGACTGCAACAATTCTTCGGCAAGCTCAGGATGCTTTCCAGCACAGGAAACATGCGGCACTGTATTGTGCCAAGCTACGGCTTGGCACTCCGATTCAACGTGGCACTCCGGCCCAGCTTGATACTCCGACCCGACGTGGCACTTCAACGGAAACGTTCCACTTCTTCCAAAAAACGTTTGCGCTCGGCGCAGGTTAAATGCTGCCTTTGCCTTTGGAGTGCCAAGCCGTAGCTTGGCAAGGTTAAATTCCTTGATGACTGCAACAATCATTCGATAAACTCAGGGTGCTTTCCAGTACAAGAAACACGCAGCACTGTATTGTGCCAAGCTACGGCTTGGCACTCCTATTCAACGTGGCACTCCGACCCAGCTTGATACTCCGACCCGACGTGGCACTTCAACGGAAACGTTCCACTTCTTCCAAAAACGTTTGCACTCGGCGCAGGTTAAATGCTGCCTTTGTCTTTGGAGTGCCAAGCCGTAGCTTGGCAAGGTTAAATTCTTTGATGACTGCAACAATCATTCGATAAACTCAGGGTGCTTTCCAGTACAAGAAACACAAGCTACGGTTTGGCACTAAAAATCATCTTCCTCTACCACTAACGCCTGATATTCCGCATATTCTCGAAATTGGCGTATCGTCGTCTTCCGTCCTTGCGTTTCCAACAAACGTGGAAAGCTAGAAAAACGATACATTTTCAAATCCGTGACATAGCTGTGTTTAAGCGGGTTATTGAACAAATAATTCTGGCGTACATAATAATCGTGTTCATCACGAGGACAATAATCCCAGTAATTCCACCACACGGGCAACGCACAGCCTGTTGCCTCATGAATAAATGTTCCAGAACGGCTATGAATACGTCCCATCAACTTAGGCAAATCTGCACCCTTGCTACTTCTGCCCAACAAATGATAATGATTGTCCAAAATCACCCATTCATCCAAATTCCAGCCAAAACGCGCAAAGCTCTCCTCAATCAAAGCCAGTAGTTGTTCTTTAAGTACATCTTGTGCCAGCAGATGACGTTTTTCGTAAATCGCAGCAGTTAGAAAGTAAGCGGTGTTGTCCAAAAATAAATGCGCTGGCGTATGCAGGTTGCGCTTGAACATCGTAAATTCTCGTTATTTGTTATTTCGGAGTGCCAAGCCGTAGCTTGGCAAGGTTAAATTCCTTGATGACAGCAACAATTCTTCGGCAAGCTCAGGATGCTTTCCAGCACAGGAAACATGCGGCACTGTATTGTGCCAAGCTACGGCTTGGCACTCCGATTCAACGTGGC
>JADGEH010000040.1 GCA_016744475.1 Thiotrichales bacterium
CAATTAATTCTCTACAAGAAGCCCTGTTTGATATTCTAAGTAAAATAGGCACTCAATTTAAGGTGGATTTTTGTTAGCTAATTTTTGTTCACCTACTTAGCGTAGCGTATTCCACCATCCTCAACCTCAAGTCATACGCAAAATTCAGTGGAATACGGCGCATGAACATTTGTCTGATTCCCACGCGTCTGGCGTGGGAACACAGCACCGCGCCTGCGGTGCGTAAGGTAGAACTTATGAATCAACAGCCTTCAGCAACATTACTCGATCCACTCAAAACACTGTTGCCTGCGCAATACAAAGAACTCCTGTTTCGTATTCACGCGCCGACCGAATATTTTGCCGCCGACACGGCACCGCCAGCCACTCAAATCATTGATTTACTCAACTACGCCGAACAACGCCCCGCTTTCCTGCAACAACTACAAAACACCTTAGCGCAGATTCTCGGACGTGATCCCTTTATTGAAGACCATGCCGACATTCGTCGCTTGCCGCGTCCTTTGGCGAGGCTGGTGGGACGCGCTGCCGAGTTACAACAACTCGACCAAGCCTTGTTTGATGACAAAGTGCGGGTGGTGGTGTTGGAAGCGGGGGGCGGGGTGGGAAAATCCGCTTTGTCGTTTGCGTGGTTGCAGGCGATGCAGCCGGATTATCACGGCTATGCCAAGGTGTTTGCTTGGTCGTTTTATTCGCAAGATTTACATGAAACATACACCTCCTCGGCAGAGTTTTTCCAGGCCGCTTTGCCGTTTTTGGGCTATACCGCCGAGCTGCCCACAGACGATGTAGAAAAAGGCCGTGCCTTGGCGCAATTACTCAAAGTTCAACCCATCTTATTAATTCTCGATGGTTTAGAACCGCTACAACACCCGCCGCAGGTATTGGACGGCGAACTCAAAGACAGCGCCTTAAAAGCCTTGCTGGATGATGTTTATGCCCAGGGCTGTCACGGTCTGGTGTTGGTGTCTTCGCGTCAGCCTGTGGTGGAATTAGATGAATGGGACGCGGCGTATTATCGCCACCTGCCGCTGGCAACCTTACCTGCTGTGGATGGAGCGCGTTTGTTGACACACTTAGGCGTGAACGGTTTTGCCGCCGACCTGCAAGCCGCCTGTGAAGAACTGGGCGGTCATGCGCTCGCTTTGGTGTTATTGGGGCGTTTATTAAAGCAGCGATTTAACGGCTTGATCGAGCGGCGTGACTGTTTGCCGCCTTTGTGGGAAGAACCGAAAAAAGGTGGGCACGCGCTGCGGGTATTGAAGTTTTATGAAACACAGGGCAGCGAGAGCCAAGACACCTGGCCGCGGGTTCAGGCGGTCTTGTTTTTACTCGGCTTATTCGACCGCCCGATGGGGCTGTTAGAACACGATGCCTTGCTGAAAAAAGCCGACATTGCCGCCCCTTTGCGGGATTTGGATGAACTGGCTTGGCAACGCTTAGAACAACACTTAGAGCAGGCGGGTTTATTGTTGACCGCCCACATAAAAAGCGCCTCTTTTTACGATGAAAACAACCCTGCGTTTCGCACAGAATGGGACACCCACCCGCTGATCCGGAGTTATTTCGGTCATCGCTTTGCACACATCCAGCCCGAAGCCTTCTGCCAAGCGCATCAGGTGTTGTTTGAATATTACCAAGCCGTGCCTGGACAGCAGCAACCCGATAGTTTGCAAGATTTGCAGCCTTTGTATCGGGCGGTGGTGCATGGGTGTTTGGCGGGGGAATATAAAAATACACTATATGATGTGTATAACGAGCGTATCCAACGCAAAAAAGGCTACAGTGTTCGTGAACTTGGTGCATACAGCCAGAATTTAACCGCCTTAACCGCGTTTTTCCCCCAAGGCTGGAACCAACCCGTGCAGCAAGGCTTAAGCGAAGGCGATCAGGCATGGTTATTAGCCGTAGCCTCTTTTTGCCTGATGTCGCTGGGGCGATTGTCTGAAGCAGTGAAGCCTAGACAAGCAGATTTAAAATTATCTAAAAAAATAGGAGATTGGGAAGGTGCTTCAAACACTGCTCAAAACCTGGTGAACCTGTATCTGCCGCTGGGACGGGTGGACGAGGCGACGCAGGCCGCACAGCAGGCGCTGGACTATGCGCAACAAGCCGAGGATTTATTTGAGCAAATAGCCAGTCAGGCTTATCTGGGGCATGGCTTACACCGCCAGGGCGAAGAGGCTGCCGCCTTGCAAGCCTTTGTCCGCGCAGAGGCTTTGCAGGCGCAAAGACAGCCAGATACTCCACAGTTGTATTCCTTGGCTGGCTTTCTGTATTGCGCCCTGTTATTAGACCAGGCTGAGACGGCGGAGGCGGTGCAACAGGTGGTGGCGCGGGGGGAATATGCTTTGAAAATTGGCAAACGAAATAATCACTTGCTGACCATAGCACTTGACCATCTCACCCTGGCTCGTGCCCACTGGCGTTTGCAACAGCCGCCCACCGCCGCCGAGTATTTTCAACAAGCCGTGGCGGGGATACGCAAAGCAAGTTTTACTCTGTATTTACCATTTTTCCTCATCGACCGTGCCAATTTTTATCTGGAACACTGTATGAGGGATCACGCTTCTGGCAAGGGTGTACTGCCTGAACCCTTCCAACAAGCCCAAGCGGATTTACAAGAAGCGGGGAATATCATCCGCCGCTGTGGCATGAAGCTGTATCAAGTCGATTGGCATTTGGCGATGGCGCGGCTGGAGGATTTAAAAGCCGCCCAGCCTGCACAGGCACCCGCCACCTCGCTCCCCACCCCTGATGTAGACGCGGCACAACACCGCACACAAGCACGGGATTTGATAAAACTGACGGGGTATAAGCTGCGCTTGAAGGATGTGTAGCGAAGTGGGAATCCGACAATGTAGGGGGGCATCATGTAGGGTGGAATAGCGCAGCGTATTCCACCAACCCCCCTCTCAAACCCAAGTCAAATGCAGAATTTGGAGAAGGTGGAATACGGCGCGATAAATTTCATCTTTCAAACAAAATATCCGTCGCGCTTATTCCGCCCTACACAGCTAACCCAACCTACAAAAGCGCGTGAAAATCGGCTCATGTTCAAAATATAGTCGAGTCGAATCGACTCATCTCGCCCCACAGCCATCGTGACCGAACCACTCTTGCCCTCAAATCAGCGACCCTCGCCACAGTTTCTTAAAGATACACCTCATGGCATTTATATTGCGTTTGCACCCTTTGATGTTGCATAACCTGATGTTTGAAGGTGTCTATTTGTATAAAGTCTGGATTTTATAGGCATTACTGCGATGACGCAGAAGGCTGTATCAAGGTTAATCACGCCCAAATTAACCTTGATAATGAATCTTGATTTTATGCTGTTCATCAAAATGGATAGCTGCCTTATCATTTTATGCTTCAGAACTCTCTTTTTGATACAAAATAGGCTGTCTATAATGAACAAACTGAGTTTAAATACATGTGTATCCTTATGTGTTTTTATCTTGACTCTTTCCTCACAAAACCTCTGGGCAAATACCGATTGTAATGATATTGAAACCACAGGCATTCCCGCCATAGAGTGTTCTAGTTTATTAGCTTTGTATGCAGATACTCAAGGCGATGAATGGCTTGACAATACGCATTGGAATTCCAATCATCCAGTGAATGAATGGTTTGGCGTGTTAGTTGAAAATGGACATGTAACAGAACTTAAATTAGCTAATAATCATTTGCGGGGTCGCTTTACACCCGACATTACACAATTAACTTCACTCAGTATTTTAAGTTTATCCGATAATCGATTAGAAGGGGCTATACCTGAAAATATTGGAGCACTAATTGAACTTAGAGAGCTGTATGTCGATAACAATCGTTTGAATGGAATGTTGCCAGATAGTTTAGGTCAACTATCACACTTGGTATGGATGGTTTTTAGCGGTAATCAATTAAGTGGTCAGATTCCTGATGCATTGTCACAGTTACCTGAATTACGTCATTTAATGCTGAGTTTTAATCGGTTCACGGGTTCTATTCCTGCGAGCTTAGGTCATTTGCCACATTTACATTATTTAGGTTTAGATAATAATTTATTGGAAAATGCTATTCCGGCTGAATTAGGTCAATTGTCTGAACTTGAACATTTACAATTATTCAGTAATAAACTAACTGGCAGCCTAGCACCTGAATTAGGTCAGCTCACAAATTTGTTATTCTTTGATATTGATATTAATCAAGTCAGTGGAGAAATCCCACCTGAATTTGGCAATATGAGCAGCTTAACTCGCTTAGATTTAGATCATAATCAACTCACGGGTAGTATTCCTCCAGAAATAGGTGGTTTAGTGAATCTAACGGATTTATACATGCGTCATAACCAATTAACTGGAGAAATACCTGACACCTTTTCTCAATTGGTTAATTTACAAAAATGTTTTTTAGAAGAAAATGAACTGAGCGGGACGATTCCTGAATTATTTTTTAAATTACCTCAATTACGCTGGTTACGCTTACAAAGTAATCGTTTTACGGGCAATCTACCTGTGAGCCTGGGTGATGCTCCTGCATTAGAACGTTTATTTTTGCAAAAAAATAAGTTAGCTGGAAATCTGCCTCATAACTTAGTTAATTTAGATAAATTACAAGAGTTTAATATTTCTTATAATATGCTGTACAGCACTGATCAGGCGGTTCATTCTTTCTTGCAAACGGTATCACCTGACTGGGATCAAACACAAACGCTTAAAATAGAAAATATTAAAGTACAAAGCCGTACTGTGAGCTCTATTACGGTGGAATGGGATAAAAGTGTTTATCAACCTCCAGCGGGATTTTATCGTGTATGGTTAGGCAATACACCAGAGGGTGAGTTTGTGAGTCAAGGTACGACTGAAAACTTGCGAAGCAATAGTTTTCAACTCACAGGTTTACAAGCTAATACTACGTATTATGTACGTATATCCTCATATGTGCCTATTATTGAAAGACAAGTGAATACATTAATGACTGACAGTGATACTTTAAGTGTGACAACCTTGGTAGACCCTAATACTCCTGAACCTGGATGTTTTTCTATTCGTTCTGCACAATATCAAGGACAGCCTGTTGAATTAGTTAAAACTCAAGGTGGTTTGTATTTGTCATTAGATGAACCTGAAGGTATAGAAGAAGATACTTTGGAATTAACCATTGATAGAAATAAGGCTGAAATGCTGTCAAGCGTGAAGTATTTTGTTTCTGAAGGTTCTGCTTACAATTACAGTGATTTTACGACAACTGATGTGTCAGGCATCTTAAATTTTGCAGAGCAAGAATTTGAAAAAATCTTGCCGATTATTTTGAAAGGTGACGCTGAAACTGAAGAATATACAGAAATTTTTCGAGTGCATTTAAGCGAGCCTAGTCAGCCTGATAAATTGTGCGATGATAGTATTGAAATTCAAATAAAGCCGAGTGATTATCCGCCTAAAATGCAAGCTGAAACTTGGGTTTTATTAGAATTAGGCGGTGTTTTTGGGAGTTTTATTGAAGGGGGTGTAGCACCGCGAAAAATACTGAATATGCCCGATGAAGAATTGGTGGAAATGTATTCTTATGATGGCGGAGAGTTTATTGAATTTGAATCCATCGCACCAGGTACTACACATTTTGTATTGGAAGACAGTGATACTCCAGCTAACAAATTGTTTTATGATATTTATATTGGTATTTCTGCCATGAATGCATTGAATTTAGAAACACCGCCTTTCCAAAAAAACTACGATGCGACGAATATTGATCGTGTCAATATAGTGTATCCCATGTTTGGACCTGAATCAGATGATTGGTTAGAAGCTCGACATCTCTTTTTCTTTTTATTAATCGGTGATCAATTGCTGCAAGTGCAGGACACTCAGGTGTGTTCTACTGAGGAGACCACTCGCTGTGAAACACATTATTCATTGACTGCGTTTAATCCCCAAGATCCTTTCTTTACTTATCGTCAACCGAGTTGGATCATGGATTTAAAACCTGAATTAAGTGATGTGGGGGGTATTGATCTGACGCAATTGGATTTTTCGCGTAATGGATTAAATATGAGGGATTTTCAAGTGACTGTATTTGAAGGTTTTGCACGGAATGAAGATGCGTTTCTACGTCCATCAGAGACGCTGCTCCAACGTTTAACTTGGACTTGGTATCCTATCAATATTGAGTAGTGTGTAACGCTTAAGCCCAGTCTATTGGGTGAAGTGAACAGACACATCGCCCTGTCCCCACATTGCATTGACACAGTGTGAGGACAGGGCGATTTTTTTGCGCTTGAGTTTTTTTAAATGTAAAACAGGCTCTTGTGTTACTAAGCTGCTTTGGGTTGTGCTGTCACAGGGTGTGCAACAGTGGAATTATCATAATGCTTCTCAGCGAGCCTGCATTATTGATAATGCAACTCAACAAAGTAGCCTCGGCTAGGCATGTTGTATTGATAAGCCGTGCTGTATTGCTTATCCAGAATATTGTCAAAACGAGTGCGTAGACTCCAGTGTTTTTCCAATTGTTGCGTCCAACGCAGATTGACCACGCCATATCCGGGTAAACGTCGCTGATTGGCACGATCATCATAGCGATGCTCTTGTGCAAACACCTGGAGGGTGGCTGTAGCACGCCCCACGGTTTCGCTGATTTCCAAGTTAAAACTCAGCGGTGAACGACGCGCTAGTGATTTATCCGTGCTTTCATCGTTAGCCTCTAACCAAGTGATGTGGGTACTGACATCGAGTCCTGAAGCGGTGAGCCAAGCGGTCGAAAACTCTGCACCTAGAATACGGGCTTCATCCACATTGTCCACGCCAAAGGCTCCGGTGGCGGCATCAAAGTGGGTGCTGATAAGATTTTCAATCTCTGTTTGGTACAGGCTTAGATGCCATTCTAGGTGTTTTTGCGTTTGGCTTAAGCCCAATTCTAAGCTCTTGGATTGTTCTGGGGTTAAGTGAGGATTGCTAAATCCGGGAAAATAGAGGTCGTTGAAGGTGGGCGCGGCGAAAGCGGTGGAGTAGCTGAGAAAAGCGCGTAAATCATTGGCTAAACTGATGCCGAGTGCGATATTGCCAGTGGTATGTTGACCAAATTGTTGATTATCGTCTTGGCGTAAGGCGGCTTGCACATCCCACGAGCGACCGAGGTAGCGATATTGCGCATAGTAGCCGTGATTGTCGCGGCTATTGACGGTATAAGCGGTGCTGCTATCCACTTCATCTTGCATAAACTCATAACCAAACACGATTTCATGGGCTTGACCCAGTTGCCATTCATTGTGCCAATTCCATTGGGTGCGGCGGGTATCAAAGACGGATTCTCCCATTTGATGTCCGGTGTTGTTGGCATCATCTACGGCTTCGCTGTAGCTGAGGCGGGTGAGCCAGCTTGCTGCCCATTGCCAGTCCATATCGATGCCCCACACTGCTTGCTGATAATCTGCTTCATTTTGGAAAGAGGAGTCAAATTCCGTATGGCCTTCGCTGCGCAAAGCATGTCCGCTCAAACGTAAAGCAGAAGAGAGTTGATAACTTAAACGTGAGCTAAAACTGGTGTTGTCATAGCCATCATCATCGGGTTCTAGGGTGAAACAACCGCTGCTGGTATCGCCACGACAGGCATTAAAACCTTCAGAATTGAGATGGCTGGCAGACAGATAATAGTGCGTTCTCGCAGTGTGACCCGCGTATGAAATGCCTGTTTTGTAAGTGCTATTCGCACCGTAACCCGCATAAGCTTGCCAAGCACTCGGTTGGCTGGTGCGCGTGAAAATTTGGATGACCCCTCCGATGGCTTCTGAGCCATATAAGCTGGAGCGTGAGCCGCGCACAATTTCGATGCGTTCAATGGCATCCAAGGGCAATAAGTGCAGTGAAGCATTGCCCAAGGTGGGAGAACCGACTTTTACGCCATTGATGAGGAGCAATACGTGGTCAGAATTGGTGCCGCGCATGAACAGCGAGGCCGGTTGGCCTAAGCCGCCATTGCTAATGACATCTACACCGGGTACGCGATGCAGCAATTCTGGCAGGCTGTGCGCCTGCATACGCTCAATATCTTGGCGGTTAAAAACGGTGACTGAAGCCAAGGTGTCATCGCTGGTGTCTGCGCTGCGCGAGGCAGTCACCAGCATGTCGGGTAATGATTGGGCAACACTTGAAGAGGAAATAAGACCTGCCACGGCGGCAGACAATAAAAGGCTGTGAGTGTTCAAAAGACAGCTCCATGATGAAGAGGGATGAGCTTTTGTTGGCTCAAACAAAAAAACGGGGGAACTGTATAGATGTGATGCTGATCCAGCAAAGGTCTGTGGATCATCATTATTGGCTAATAAATAGGGGAAAGAGGCAGAGTATCTCTGCGAATATTTATCAGAACATCTGTTCAGGTAGCCCACCGCGACCTGTTTTTATCATTACACAGGCCGGTCTCCGGGCTTAAAGCTGGTCTTGTCACCTTCCCAGTTTAAGAAACCAGTGGTTTTATGACAGACTTATCGCTTATTTACCGTTGCGGGGGCAGCGCTGGTATTGCACCAGCTTCCCGTTTAACACAACATGGCGTTTCCATGTTGCGCACCTGATAATGCAAAGAGGCGGGATTCTACAGGAATCACTGGACTTATGCAGATTTAAGCATCGCTACACAATGAGGGTTAAAATCCTCACTACGAACGAACTTTTCTGTTCTCAGACAGCCTCCTAGGCCCATCTATTCAATCGCTTCATCTTTTCATGTTGTATGCGGGTAAAATAGTGCTGTTGACCCGATATTTTGTTCATTTAACGCACTTCGCGTCAGATGTACGTTCATTAGAGGAAAAATAAGATGCTGACACGTTTATCGGTGGCTATATGCCTATTCACTATTTTGTGGTTCCCATTGGATAGTTTTGCGCGAATCAAGCTGACCACTCTGCCCGTGCGCGAGCGGGTGGAGATTCAATTGGATCATGAAACGACGACTTTGGTAGAAGAAGAACGTTATGTACCGCTGTTAAGAGGAGACAATCAAATTGATTTTGCTTGGGCCAATACTTCGATTGATCCCGATAGCATTGTGTTTCGTGTGCTTGAACCCGCAGGGGATGCAGTGCAAGTATTGTCAGTGAGTTATCCGCCTAATGAACAAGCCTTGGTATGGCATATTAGTGCGCAAAAAACGGCGGCGGCACGGGTACGTATTAGCTATGTACTGAATCATTTAAGTAAAAGTTTTAGCCATCGTGCGTTGACCGCCACCGACGAACAAAGCTTGCAATGGACGACCGATGTGCGAGTGGATAATCAAGCGAATGAAGCTTTTGAAAATGCGCAAGTTTGGACGGGAATTGGAGCGCCGACGAAGATTGATATTGGCTTGAATCAAAGTCAGCAATGGCATCTTACCCAAGTTCAATCGGTGCCCGTAGAAAAAACCTACACCGCCGATGTGCAGACGTATGGTTATTTAAAAGAAGCACAGAAAAAGTTAAGCATCCCTATGCATTATGTTTTACACAATAAACGGGATCATCAACTCGGCGATTTTGCCTTGCCGTATGGGAAAGTCCGAATTTTTCAGAAAGATAGTCAAGGAGGGAGTGCTTTTATCGGGGAAGATTGGGGGGCTTTTACGCCACTTGACGGCAAGCTCAAGTTATTTCTAGGTACGGCACAAGATGTCGTAGTAAAACGTCATATTGCACAGAGTGAACAACAGCGTGTAGCGGGTCGCTTATTTAATCATAAGCTGGTGATTAAATATGACATCGAAAATTTTAAAACCCAAGCGGTGACGCTGGATATTGTAGAGAACTTGCGCGAAGTGCGTAATATGGCGCGGGGTTACACGGATCGTGATGTGGAATGGGTTTTATTGGATGAGACCACGCTGGGTAAGCCCGATGCGGAAGCTGGAGATTTTGAGCAACTGGTGTTTCATCTGCCACTGCCACCGCGTACAGAAGATGGTCAGGCTAAAAAACAAACGGTTGAACTGGCGGTGTTGTTTAAAAATGAATGGTGATGGATTCGTTCCATCACCATTGCTGCGCTTTAAGCTTTGCGGCGTTCAAAATCTTGCATAAAGTCAATTAAAGCTTGTACTCCGGCTTCAGGCATCGCGTTATAAATGCTGGCGCGCATACCGCCGACAGAGCGATGCCCTTTCAAAGTTAATAAATGAGCGGCTTTTGCTTCGCTTAAGAAGCTGGCATCTAACTCGCTGTTGGCCAAAGTAAAAGGCACATTCATCCAGGAACGATAACGCACATCGACGGGATTGCTATAAAAATCAGATTGATCAATAGCGCTATACAGTGCGTCGGCTTTGCGTTGATTGATCTCCCCCATCGCCGCCAAGCCGCCTTGTTTTTTCAACCATTGAAACACTAAACCGGCTAAATACCAGGTATATGTCGGCGGTGTGTTGTACATGGAATCGGCATCTGCGTGGGTGTTGTAATTAAACATAGAGGGGGTTTGCGGTAATACTTCGCCGATTAAATCTTCACGCACAATGACGATAGCCATACCCGCAGGGCCGATATTTTTCTGCGCACCCGCATAAATAATCCCGAATTTAGACACATCCAGTGGGCGAGATAAAATCGTGGAAGACATATCTGCCACCAGTGGCACGTCTCCTGTTTCAGGAATATCTTGGAATTCTAAGCCGCCAATGGTTTCGTTCGGCGTGTAATGCACATAAGCCGCATTAGGATTTAGAGACCAAGTATCGCTATCAGGAATGGTGCTGAAGTTTTGCGCCGCAGAATCAGCCACTACATTAACTTCACAGTAGCGCTTGGCTTCGCTAATGGCTTTTTTTGACCATTGTCCGGTATTGAAATAATCCGCAGTACTATTGCCGCGCAATAAGTTCATCGGCACCATGCTAAATTGGCTGGAAGCGCCCCCTTGTAAAAACAAGACCTTATAGTTGCTGGGTACATTCAATAATTCACGTAAATCCGCTTCTGCTTGTGCTGCAATCGACATGAATTCTTTACCGCGATGGCTCATTTCCATCACATTCATGCCGCTGCCTTGCCAGTCCAGCATCTCTGCTTGGGCTTGTTCTAAAACGGCGGTGGGCACAGCAGCAGGGCCGGCGCTGAAATTGTAAGCTCTTGACATAAATCATCCTTTCTTTGTGGTTTGCTTTAGAATTTGTCTGCTCAATCGAAGTTGTAGCGAGTCACGTTGGCTTAAAGATTAGACTTGTTGCAAGGGGTATCCATCAACTGCAAAGGCGTGGATTTTGGCCTCTTTTTCCACTTTTTCTCGTTCAATAGCCCGCTATTCGCCTCAAAAAACCGAAAAAATAGCCTCAAAACCACACCTTTTCGCTACGATGCCTACCCCTCGCAACAAGTCTATTAACGATTTTTGAGACAACCCCTGTATTTTGCTGAACTGCGGTGACAGCCATCATAGCGGCAAAATTGTACCTTAATATACGATCAAACCAAGCACTGCGGTGAAGTTATCCGGTTTTAATGCTTAAGCTTTCTGGCCTGTTGTCAGTTGATCATTCCCTACGCTTCCTTGATACTATCACCCATGCTTGAGACTAACTTAACGAATCATTTTTTGATTGCGATGCCGATGTTGGAAGACCCTAATTTCTTTCACACCCTCACTTATATCTGTTCGCATGATGAACAGGGTGCCATGGGTATCGTGATCAACCGCCCCATGGAAGTGGAATTAAGCGATGTTTTAGCCCACATGGACATTACCGCTAGTGATTTCAGCGCGGGGATTTTACCTATTTATCAAGGTGGCCCGGTGCAGCCTGAGCGTGGTTTTGTGATACATACACCCGTTGGACATTGGGATGCCATGATGCAAACAGGGTCACTAGGCATCACGACTTCACGCGATATTCTAGTGGCCTTAGCTAACGGGGAAGGGCCCGAAAAAACTTTAATTGCATTGGGTTATGCGGGGTGGGGCAGCGGACAATTAGAGCGAGAAATGGCGGATAATACGTGGTTAAGTACATTGGCCGATGAACATATTTTATTTGATACACCCGCCGAGCAACGTTGGCAAGCCGCCGCTTCTAAATTAGGTGTGGATTTGAATTTATTGTCTACCCAGGCAGGACATGGTTAAGACTTTGGTACATTGATAATGCAGATTGCTAATCCTATTTATGATTCTGTTTTCAAATATTTAATGGATGATAATCAGTTGGCAAAACTTATATTATCAACGATTATTGATGAAGACATCATTGAATTAGTTTTTTGCCCTCAAGAATACTCATCGACCATTGATACACCGCGTTTATTAACGGTATACCGTTTGGATTTTGCAGCCCGTATCAAAAATGCTCAAGGGCAAATACGTCAGGTATTAATTGAAATCCAAAAAGCTAAACTGCCTTCCGACATTATGCGTTTTCGCCGTTATCTTGGTCATCAATACCGCAATCCCAATAATACAGCTATTAATGCTAAAGGCGAAAAACAAGCTTTACCTTTATTAACCGTATATTTCTTAGGACATCCTTTAGAACATAGCGAAGCACCCGTCATTCATGTGCGCCGTAATGCTTATGATGTGACCACTGAACAGCCTCTTAACAGTCAAGAAGTGTTTATTGAAAGCCTCACCCATGATAGTTACATTATTCAAATTCCTTTTTTAAAAAGCACGCTACATACCGAAGTTGAAGTTTTGTTGCAAATTTTCAATCAAAAACAAAAGATTTGGGACAATGATCATATTCTTGAGATTAAAGAATCCAATATTCCTGACCGTTATCGTCCTATTTTGCGTCGTTTACAGCGAGCAGCCGCAAAGTCAGAATTACAAGATAAAATGGATTTAGAAGATGATATTTTAGAAGATTTGCAAGACATGGAACGTCAAATAGAACAAGAACGTACAAAAGTAGAAAAAGAACGAGAAAAAGTAGCACATGAGCGTGCAAAAGTGGAACAAGCTACCATAGAAAAAGAACAAGCTGAAGCTGATAAAGCCCGTGCAGAAGTAGATAAGAACCGT
This sequence comes from Thiotrichales bacterium, assembly GCA_016744475.1. Classification (GTDB taxonomy): domain Bacteria; phylum Pseudomonadota; class Gammaproteobacteria; order Beggiatoales; family Beggiatoaceae; genus BB31. Next base: position 12,972 of record JADGEH010000040.1, read on the forward strand.
GCGGAAGTAGATAAAACCCGTGCAGAAGCCGATAAAAATCGTGCGGAAGCCGATAAAAACCGTGCGGAAGCCGATAAAAACCGTGCGGAAGCCGATAAAAATCGTGCGGAAGCACAAGTAGAACAAGAACGTACTGAAAAAGAACGCTTATTAAAATTATTACAACAGGCAGGTATTAAATTCTAATGTCTTATACTTTGGCGTTTGATTATGGGCATAAAAAAATTGGTGTTGCTATTGGGCAGCGCATTACAAATACGGCTAATCCTTTACAAATTCTACCTTCTTATCGACAAAAACCGCATTGGGATAAAATTACTCAACTGATTCAAGAATGGCAGCCCGATGATTTAGTCGTCGGTTTACCCTTACATGCAGATGGTTCTGCCAGCCATAGTACATTGGCAGCGCAAAAATTCATGCGGCAATTAGAAGGGCGTTATCAGCTACCGGTCCATGCTGTTAATGAAACTTTATCCACTCATGCTGCCGCTGAACGCACAGGTCTTGATGCGGGATTAGATGCGGTGGCGGCACAAATTATACTGGAAACTTGGTTTGCAGACATCCATTGATATTCCTGCGTTGCTTCAACGTATGGCAGAAGAACTTAAGCTTCAGGTGCTAGAACAACATCAAGAACCTGTGTTAATGATCGGTATCCACACAGGAGGTGTTTGGGTAGCTGAACAACTCCATCAACGCCTTCACCTCAGTGAGCCATTAGGTAAACTCAACATCACTTTTTACCGTGATGATTTTTCGCAAATCGGCCTGCATCCTAATGTGGGTGCCTCAGAACTGCCCTATGAGGTTGATCATCGCCACGTCATTTTAGTCGATGATGTCTTATATACTGGGCGCACTATTCGTGCAGCATTAAATGAACTATTTGACTATGGTCGTCCAGCCAGTGTGACCTTAGCGGTATTGGTTGAGCGCAATGGTCGAGAACTTCCCATCCAGGCCGATATTGCCGGTACCCGCTTACAACTGGGTGAACGAGAATACCTCCAATTAGACGGCCCCAAACCTTTAGCCTTATCCATCCAACAACAATGAACAACATTCAATTCGATAATAATCGCCGACTTAAACATTTCATCAGCATTGAAGGGCTTAAACGCGATTTTTTGCTGAAAATTCTTAAAGTAGCGCAATCTTTTATCAGCAGCCAAGATCATAAAATTCGTAAAGTGCCATTGCTACGCGGTAAAACGGTGATCAATTTATTTTTTGAACCCAGTACCCGTACTCGCACGACCTTTGAAATTGCTGCTAAACGTCTGTCAGCCGATGTGATTAATTTCAACATTAATGCCTCTAGTTCTAGCAAAGGCGAATCTTTGACGGATATGTTGCACAACCTGGAAGCCATGCATTGCGATATGTTTGTCGTGCGCCATGCTTCCAGCGGTGCGGCTCATTTTTTTGCTGAACATGTTTCACCCGATACGCATATCGTCAATGCGGGGGATGGTTGCCACGAACACCCAACGCAAGCCATGTTAGATGTTCTGACCATTCAACAGCATAAAGGTGACTTTGCACCTTTGCGCGTGGCTATTGTGGGAGATATTCTGCATTCTCGTGTGGCGCGTTCTTTAATTCATGCGCTTAGTACTTTGGGCGTGATGGAAATTAGAGCCGTCGGACCAAAAACCTTATTGCCGAATAATCTGGAAAATCTTGGCGCACATCCGTATCACAATCTACATGAAGGTATTCGTGATGTGGATGTGATTGTCATGTTGCGCTTGCAGCGGGAGCGTATGAGCAGTGCCTTGTTGCCCAGTGAACACGAATATTTTCAACAATTTGGCATGACCCAATCATTGCTGGAAGAAGCTCATCCTGATGCGATTGTGATGCATCCAGGGCCGATTAATCGTGGCGTAGAAATGACTTCTTCGGTGGCTGATTGTCCGCGTTCAGTGATTTTGCAGCAAGTCAGTAATGGTATTGCCGTGCGTATGGCTGTGATGGCGATTGCGATGGGCGTTCCTTTGTCGGTACCCGAATACTAGAATGGGTTGCGCAGGTATGAATCGGTGACAAAAAAGTGGATATAGTTCTGCTTTTTCCGTTCCTTTCAAATGAACGAAACACTCGCTTCCATCCTACTTCTTTTAGCTACCTTGCTTAAAGCCCTCACCCGTTGATTAACTCCACAACGGGGCATCCTTGTTCCCTCATATAGTGGCACTATTCCCTAACCTCATGACTCAACAAGCATTGACTTTAGAACAAGCCCTTCAACTCGCAGGACAATGGATTCAAGAACAACGTTTCTCTGAGGCTGAGACGCTGTGTCTACAAATTTTAAAAGCCCAACCTCAACACGCTGATAACTTGCATTTACTGGCCATTATTACGGCGCAAACTCAACGTCTTGAACTATCGTTGCAATATATTCAGCGAGCCTTGCAACAAAACCCTCAACAGGCCACCTTTTATAACACCCAGGGTAATGTCTTACTGGAACAACAATATGAGCAAAAAGCCTTGCTGAGTTTTCAACACGGCTTGCAACTAAAACCTGATGATGCCTCTTTGCACCGTAATCTGGGTCGGGTTTATCAACAACAACGGGATTATGTCACAGCACAAGAGCATTTTTCTCAAGCTGTCAGCTTAGCCCCTGCTTTTGTAGAGGCGTGGCTTAATTTAGGTAAAACGCACTACGAATTGAAACAATATTCAGAAGCGTTAGAGGCGTGGGAAACAGCATTAAAACTTCGACCCGATAACTTTAAAATTCGACTTCATGTAGGCATGGCTTTGCAGCGTTTAAATCGTGTCACTGAAGCACTCGTGCTGTTTCAAGCATTGAGTAGCTTGCATCCCAATCCCTTGGATAGCGATGTGGCTTTGCGAGAAGATTTGATGAAAGTCTGGCAAAACTTGGGCTTAACCTATCTATCGCTGGGGCAAGTAGAAGCTGCATTACAGGCGTTTATCACGGTGCAGTTGTTAATCCCGGATGATCCAGTGGCTTATCAACATTTATTATGGACATTGAATTTCGTAACCCCCCCGCGTTGGCAACAACAAGGGGATATTTGCCAAAAATTTAATGCGCTTTGCCAGCATTTAGCCCGCCAGCAAAATATTCCTAAACCCAAACGCCATTCCCATGCACGTTTACGCATCGGTTATCTTTCCGTCGATTTGCGCGATCATCCTGTGGGTTATTTCATGCAACCCATTTTGCAGCATCATGATCGCAAACAATTTGAAGTGTTTTGCTATTACCCTAACACGGTGTCCTCAGAACATACTCTGGCCTTGAAAACTTATGTTGAACACTGGGCTGATGTTGGGTCGCTCAACGATGAGGCTTTGATAGAACACATTTTAGCGGATGAATTAGATATTTTAGTTGAATTGGGAGGGCATACCGAAGGCAGTCATTTGTCTTTGTTAGGACATAAACTCGCCCCGATTCAAGTGAGTTATCTGGGCTACCCAAACAGCAGTTGTTTACACAGCATTGATTATCGTATTACCGATATTTACGTATCGCCTGATGAACAATCCCCTCATTTTCCAGAGACATTATTACGTTTGCCATTTGCTTATCATTGTTATCAACCTCTGGCATTGTCTCAAGATTTACCTGTAGCTCCTACGCCTGCATTGCAAAAGGGTTTCATTACCTTTGCATCGTTTAATAATTATGCCAAATTGGGCGATGATATTTTATCCTTATGGGCAGAGGTTTTACGCTGTTTACCTAATAGCCGTCTACTCATGCAAACGAGTGTTATGGCGGATGCCGATATTCGCCAACAAGTGATACAACGCTTTGTCCAACAAGGAATTCATGCCGAACGACTTATACTATTGCCGCACACCTCCTTATTAGAACATTTGCAATGCTATCATCAGGTAGATATTTGTTTAGATACTTATCCTTATAATGGTGGAACGACGACATGTCATGCACTGTGGATGGGCGTGCCCACGTTAAGTTTATGTGGAGAAACCCAATCCAGCCGTATGGGATACAGTATTTTAAGCACCGTGGGATTAGAGCAGTGGGTGGCTTTTAAGCGCGATGAATTTATTGAAAAAGCTATGGTTTTCAGCGCAGATGTCAGGCAATTACAACAGTTACGCTCAACCATGCGTTCGCGCTTACAGGCATCACCTTTGATGGATGCGCAAGGCTTTACTCAAGCAATAGAAGAGTTCTATCGGACTATGTATCAGGACATTGAAAACGTATGAATGCGAATAGCCCCTCATTTCAACAAGCTGTCCAAGCCTATCAACACGGCCAACAACAACGTGCTTTACAGCTCTGTGAGTCTATTCTTAAAAGCCAACCACGCCATGCGGATACTTTGCATTTATCCGGCATCTTACTCGCGCAGCAAAAACAATGGTCTGAGGCTGAAATACGGGTGCAAAAAGCCATTAAAGCCCAGCGTAAAACAGCTGTATTTCACAATACGCTAGGCAATATTTTGCAACAACAACAACAATGGGAGGCGGCAAAAACCAGCTATCAACAAGCCTTGCGTCTATCACCTAAACTCTTTGATGCGCAACATAATTTAGGTGAAATGTTTCGTAAACTGGGTGATATACCCAAAGCTGAACAATGTTTTCGTAAAGCCCTTAAAATCAACTCAGATTATCCTGATGCCTTAAATGGGCTGGGTGGTGTTTATCGAGACACCGGACAAACAGAGAAAGCCCTTAGACATTATCAAAAGCTGGTGCAACATCATCCTCATTTTATTGCAGGTCATTACAACTTAGGTTTGTTATATCAAGAACAAGAACATTGGACGCAGGCACTGGAATGCTTTGAACACACTTTTAAACTCAATCCAGATCATGCTGATGCTTATGTACATGCGAGTGAAGTGTGCTTAGCTTTAAAAAAACTTGATCTGACGATGAACTACTTACAGATAGTGACTAAACTCCAACCTAAACGGTTTGATAGGCAGTTTAAACTAGCACAGTTTTTCGAAGCGCATAATTTTATACCTGAGGCTATAGAACGCTATCATATTGCACTTCAATTAGAACCTGAGGATGCAACAGCATGGAATAACTTAGGCAGTATTTATCACACAAAAGGGCAATTAAAAAAAGCGCTATCGTGTTTTCAGCGTGCTCTAGATTATGTGGGAGCTTTATCTGATAGTACATTAAACTTTATGATATACAATAATATTGGAAACAGTGAATTAGCCAGAGGGGATATTAAAACTGCATTGCAAGCCTATAAAAAAGCATTAGAATTTAAGCCTCATAGTGTGACCGTACATAGCAATTTATTATTAGCCTTGCATTATTCTGATACCAGTTCTCGAACTCACATTTTTTCATATACTCAAAGTTTTCAAAAACATTGTGTATCATCTATTTCTCCTTTATCACATTCATCTCATACCTTTCATCAACCATTACGTATAGCTTATTTATCTGAAGACTTTCGCAGTCATTCAGTCGCCTATTTTATGGAAGGCATTTTAAAACATCATCACCATCCACAATTTGAAACTTTTATTTACATGTATTCATTGTTTGAAGATAGCACCAGTGAGCACTTGAAAAAGTATGTGCCACATTGGTTGAATTGCGCTCATTGGAGTGATGAGCAATTAATGCAACAGATTCAGGCTGATGAGATTGATATTTTGGTGGATTTAGGCGGGCATACTGGAAATAACAAATTAACGCTATTAGCTCATAAACCTGCACCTATACAAATGAGCTATCTAGGCTATCCTGATACCACAGGGCTTAGCAGCATAGATTATCGTATTGCTGATCGTTATACAGAGCCAGAAGAAGCGCAAGCCTATAGCAGTGAAACCCTATTGCGTATGCCGCATAGTTATTTTTGTTACACACCAGCCCCACAAGCTTTGGATTTAGCAGTCGGTGAAGCACCCTGCTTAAAAAACACCTATATTACTTTTGGCTCATTTAATAATTACCAAAAAATCAATGATTTCACCTTGAGTTTATGGGCTGATGTGTTACATGCCGTGCCGCATTCTCGGTTGTTCTTAAAAACCAAAAGTTTTAATGATGAGGAGACTCAACAAGCCTGTTTAGCTCGCTTTCAAGCTTGTGGTATAGCTGCTGAACGTATCATGATGGTGCCTTTTGCAGACTCTTTAGTCGAGCATTTAACTTTATATCAACAAGTGGACATGTGTCTTGATACCTATCCTTATCAGGGTGCCACTACCACCTGTGAAGCCCTATGGATGGGCGTGCCAGTGTTGAGTTTACAAGGCAGCACACATGTGGCGCGTGTCGGACAGAGCTTATTAAGCACTATAGGCTTAGCTGAATGGGCAGTTGAAACACGCGAAACTTTTATTGAAAAAGCCCGTTTTTATGCGAATGATTTACTCTCTTTAGAGGCTTTACGGCAGTCTATTCGCGAACGCTTACAGCACTCTCCACTGATGCAAGCTCAAGCTTTTACTCGTGATTTAGAAGCGCTATACATACAAGTTGTTAATACTGCTGTTCAACAACAAGAGGGTGCTGAAAATCAACAATTTTAAGCCGCCTAAATCCTTCATGTATAGAAAAAATAGGTTTATACTTTAAGTACTTAAGGTTCTAAGCGATGAACTTCCAAAGACTGGCATACAATATGCGCTAAAGCCCCCAAGAAAAAACAAATATAGACTTTTCAGGCATTAGCTTACAGAAATGAAAACCGCAGCTCTTTTGAAGAGGAAGCAAGCATGAAAAAATTCCAAACAGGTTTTACTATTGTTGAATTAATGATCGTGGTAGCGGTTATTGGTGTGCTGGCCTCTATTGCTATGCCCATTTATAGTGATTATGTCAATCGTGGTAAAGTCTCCGAAGCAGTGCAATTACTGGGAGGCTTACGTATACCCATGCAAGAATTCTATATGGCTCGAGGGACTTGGCCTACAATACAAGAAGTGGGTGGTAAATCATCAGGCACTTATGTTGAAAAAATTGAATCATCCTCTGAACCCGATAATCTCTATATTGAAGCCACATTGCGTGGGCAATCTGGTAGCTCGGTTTTGGGTGGGAAACAACTGCGCATGGTTTTTTTTCAACAAAGTAGAACTTGGAATTGGCTATGTACAACAGACGATACGACAAATCCCATTGATGATCGGCTTTTACCTTCCTCTTGCAAACCGGATACACAATGATAAAAAGTATCTTTTCTTAAAATGTGCAATCTATACCAAAAGCTTGAAAAGTAGATTGATAATCATCTAATAGAAACATTCCTTCTAATTTTATCAATCACCCGCCTTAACATTCCTGCCAAATACTCATCAGCATCTAATCCAACGGTTGTTCCGTAAAACGCCGAATTAAACGGCGATTTTTTTTGGTGGGACGACCGCTACCGCGTGGTAGCATGTGCACCTGCGTTTTTCGTTCTTCCGTCTGCTTTTCACGTTGCTCAATACTGGCTTGTGTTTCCTCATATAATAATTGCGCCTCGCAAGCAGGACGGCGCTGATCAGACACCCCTTGCACGATCACTTCACGCTCGACCATACCAATGCGAATACTTAAACACTGCCCAATACGTGCTTCGCGGGACGGCTTAAAGCGCTTGCCATCCACATGTATCTTCCCGCCATTAATGGCATCAATCGCAAGATTGCGGGTTTTAAAAAATCGTGCTGCCCATAACCACTTATCCAGGCGCACTTTTTTCTCATTATTTGGCGGCATACGCCCTCCTGTTCAACTTAAACGATGACAACTCGCTGCATGTTGTTCATTGATGTCTGTAATATTGGGTGCCACACGCTCGCAAAGTTCCAAGCGCACTGGGCAGCGGGTGCAAAAACGGCATCCCATAGGATAATCAGCAGGTGCAGGTACAGTGCCCTCAATCGGTTCTAGCACCGCTTGTCCGGGACGCGGTAAAGAATTCAGCAACGCCTGCGTGTAAGGATGTTGTGGATGTTTGAATAAATCATGTACCGGTGCATTTTCCACCATTTCCCCCGCATACATCACCAACACCCGCTGGGCAAAATGAGCAACAACACCCAGATTATGCGTAATCAACAAAATCGCCATGCCCATTTCCGCTTGCAAAGCTTGCAATAAATCCAAAATTTGCGCCTGAATGGTGACATCCAAGGCCGTCGTCGGTTCATCAGCGATTAACACTTGTGGTTTACAGGCCAAGGCCATGGCGATCATCACCCGCTGTTTCATACCGCCGGATAATTCATGTGGATATTGATCAATGCGCTTATCCGCCATCGCAATACCGACTTTATCCAACAAACTCAAAGTTTGTCGCCGTGCTTCGGCTTTATCATGCGTTTGATGACGTAGTAGCACCTCAGCTATTTGTTGACCGACAGTAAACACAGGATTCAGTGAAGTCATGGGTTCTTGAAACACCATACTGATGCGTTGACCACGCAGAGTTTGATAAATGTTTTCAGGCAGTTGAGTGAGTTCCTGGCCTTCCAATTGAATACTGCCTTGCGCGATGCGTCCAGGCTTTTCCAACAACCCCATAATCGCTAATGCGGTGACAGATTTACCACAGCCCGATTCCCCGACCAAAGCCAGGGTTTCCCCCTTATCCAGCGAAAAATTCACATTGCGCACCACAGAGGCTTGCTCAGCAGCAAAATTAATATGCAGGTTTTGTACGTTAAGTAGAGACATGGTGCAGATTATATCCTGTGAGTAACTTGATTGCGTAAATACACAGGCAACGCTTGTGCGGCAGTCACGCCCAAACCTTGTTGCAAGGCCGTTGTCGCCAACGGCAACAACGCTTCGGCTTGAGAATAACGCAGCACAGGCACTTGTCCTGATGCTTGTTGCACACGTTTGGCTAATGCGGGATAGGCGGCCCAAGCCGTGCCCACTGCAAGCCATTGAGAGCTTGAAAAAGCGGCTAAATCCACAGCTTCAGGCAGACTTAAATGCTCTTCATCCTGCACTTCAACAATGCCTTGTGCATTGCGTGTAAAGCGACCCCAATACACCTCCGCCATACGTGCATCCAACGCCGCTAACACCTGTTCTCCATCAAATTCTTGCACCGCCGCTTGCGCCAGAGCCGCCAACGAAGAAATAGGCAAAGCGGGAATATCCGCTGCCAATGCCACGCCTTGTGCCACGCCACAAGCGATGCGCAAGCCCGTAAAACTGCCAGGCCCGCGTCCAAACGCCACCGCGTCTAATTGCCGTGGCGTGAGTCCCGCTTCCGCTAACAACGCTTCAGCCATCGGCAATAATAATTCCGCATGACGGCGCGGTGCCCATTCACTCCGCGCCTGGATGTCTGTCCCACATAAGAGAGCGCAAGAGCATTGCTCAGTCGAGGTATCTAAAGTCAGAATATGCATCATGAATGGCCTTATGTTGTCCTAAGAAGCTGTTTAGAAAATAGATGCCGTAGCGAAGTGAAGTGGGTTTGAGCGGTTTTTTTTCATGATTTGAGCCTAATATGACACCACTTATCAGCATCGCTGAAAACCCTTTATAGCTCCATGCTTTGAGAATTTGTATACTTGTGAGTTTTTCACATCAGAATACCAGAGCCTATGAATAACGCACACACTCAGCTTGAATGGAAATCCCTGCAAAACAGCCGCATCAGCTTCATTGGCGGCGGCAACATGACCCTCAGCTTGATCGGCGGGTTGCTCAACAACGGCATTGATGCGGCACAATTGCGAGTCGCGGATGTGAATCCGCAACCGTTGGTCGCGGCGCACTTTCCCGTTGAAATTCACACCGATAACCGTGAAGTCTTAGAACACGCCGATGTTGTGGTGTTGGCGGTGAAACCTCAAGTGCTGCCCGAAGTGAGTAAAGCGCTGGCGGCGCACATTCCACACACCGCCCCTTTATTTATTAGTATTGCGGCGGGCATTCAATCCACGGATTTACAACGTTGGCTAGGCGCGCAGGTGCCGATAGTCCGCGTGATGCCGAATACGCCGGCTTTAGTCCAAAGTGGTGCTTCGGCTTTATTTGCGGGTGCGCAAGTCAGTGCCGAGCAAAAAGCCATGACTGAAACCATTTTACGCGCCGTCGGTATGACAGTGTGGCTGGACGATGAACAGCTCATGGATGCTGTGACGGCTTTATCGGGCAGTGGGCCGGCTTACTTTTTCTTGATCATGGAAGTGATGGAGCAAGCGGCGCTCAAACTGGGTTTGCCGGCGGAACAGGCACGTTTGCTAACGCTGCAAACTGCCTTTGGCGCGGCTAAAATGGCGCTCGAAAGTCGAGAAGATGCAGCCACTTTACGCGCCCGTGTGACTTCTAAAGGCGGTACCACTGAAGAAGCGATTAAAGTGTTGCAAGAACATGATTTGCAATCAATCTTCGATCAGGCAATGACGGCTGCACAGCAGCGTTCTATGGCCTTAGCTAAAGATTTAGGAGAGGTCTGATGGGGTATCTAGGGCAAGCAGGCGCATTTTTGGTCGATGTCTTTTTTGGCATTGCGATTTTTATTTTAATGCTGCGGTTTTTAATGCAATTCACTAATGCGGGGTTTAATCACCCCATTACGCAATTTTTATATCAAGCGACGAATCCTGTCTTGCGGCCCGTGCAAGCGTTTATTCCGCGCTGGGGGCGCATTGATCTGGCTTGCTTAGTCTTGATGTTGGCATTGAAAATATTGTCAGTGATGTTGATTGGGTTATTGATGGGGCACATTCCCAGCGTGCCTGGTCTGCTGCTGCTGGCGATAGCGGATTTATTCAGCACTTTAATTTATGTGCTGATATTTGCCATCATTATTCAGATCATTTTTAGTTGGATGAATCCTGACCCGTATAATCCTGTATATAGTTTTGTTTCGCGTCTAACGGAACCTTTGAGCACCCCGGTACGTCGCCGTGTTCCACCTTTTCATGGCATTGACTTTTCGCCTTTAATCGTCATTGTGCTGCTGCAACTGACCTTGATTTTGGTCGCGCAACCGCTGACACATTTGGGGCAAAGTCTGTAATGTGCAGCGCTTGCTGGAGGCTACGGATGGCTGAGTCGAAGGACGCTGCCAGCCGATGAGTTTTTATCACTGGCAAGACTCACAACTGTATTTAAAAGTACAAGCACAGCCGCGTGCCAGCCGCGATGCCATTGTCGGCGAGCACGGCGGACGTTTGAAAATTCGCATCACCGCCCCGCCCGTAGACGGCAAAGCCAACGCTCATTTGATTAAGTTTCTAGCTAAAACCTTTGGCGTACCACAAAAGCAGGTGTGCTTGCTCAGCGGTGAGAGTTGTAAAGAAAAACGCTTTGTTATTCAATCACCCAGCAAATTGCCCACCGGCATTGTTGCTCCTTAAACATTAGAATCCTCCATGAACATTTCTACGCATAATAGCGACACTCGCAGCGATATTCGCCACGATTGGACGCTTGAAGAAGTCCAAGCTTTATTTGATAAACCGCTGTCTGATTTGATGTTTCAAGCGCAAAGCCTGCATCGGTGTTATTTTGATCCAAACCAAGTACAACTCAGTGCTTTGCTGAATATTAAAACCGGAGGTTGCCCTGAAGATTGCGCCTATTGTTCTCAAAGTGCGCGATTAGAGACGCGGATGCAGCATGAACCGCTGATGCAACGGGATACGGTGTTAGAGGCCGCCCGCCAAGCCAAAGCGCAAGGCGCTGGGCGATTTTGCATGGGAGCCGCATGGCGACGACCTAAAGGCAAAGATTTTGACACCATGCTGGACATCGTTGAAGCGGTCAAAGCCGAGGGATTAGAAACCTGCATGACGCTCGGCATGTTAGACACCGAGCAAGCCCAGCGCTTAAAACAAGCCGGATTAGATTATTACAATCACAATTTGGACACTTCCGAGAGTTACTATCCTCAAGTCATTAGCACTCGGCAATATCAGGATCGTCTGGACACCTTGCAACATGTCCGTGATGCCGGACTGAAAGTCTGTTGTGGCGGGATTATTGGCATGGGCGAAGATCAAATGGATCGGGCCGAATTGCTGCGCACTTTGGCAAATTTATCCGAACACCCAGAAAGTGTGCCGATTAATCAATTGGTTAAAGTCGAAGGCACGCCGTTAGCCGCTGTGGATGACATCGATCCGCTGGACATGGTGCGCTGCGTGGCTGTAGCCAGAATTCTCATGCCCCACTCTCATGTGCGCTTATCTGCGGGACGTGCGCAAATGAGCGATGCTTTGCAAACCTTATGTTTTTTAGCCGGCGCCAATTCAATTTTTTATGGTGAAAAGCTGCTGACCACAGATAATGCCGATGTACAACGTGACCAACGTTTATTGCAGCGTTTGGGCATGAATGCAGCGATTTAAGACTTCATTTCAAGACCTTGATACAGGCTTTAGTCACCACAGGATCACTTATGAGCACCACTCCCCACCCCGACAATACTGCTGAACACACAGCCTTGTCAGAGCTTGTAGACAGCCCGTATACACCACCGCCCGCCGCAGAAACACCACCCACCCCGCCGGTTAAAAAGCGCCGACGCGGATTATGGTTATTCATTGTGTTTTTGTTGCTGATGACAGGCGGCAGCAGCTATTTTGCTTATCAACTGTGGCTACAACTTCGCATGAACCAAAGCCAACACACCACACACACCCAGCACAGCAACGCCGCCTCCGATGCCTTGCAACACAGCATCACCGCCTTACAAGAGCAATGGCAGGCCGTGCAACCCCTGCACAATGAATATCAAGAACAGATTGCCGCACTGCAACAAGAACAGCAGCAATTGCAGCAAGCCTATGTGCAGATATACAACAAGCTGCGCCGCGTCGGCGACCGTGAAGATTGGAGTATTGCAGAAGTCGGCTACTTGCTACGCATTGCTCAGCAACGTTTATCGCTGGGCAATGATGTACCTGCCGCTTTAGATGCCTTAGAAGCCGCCGATCAACGCCTACGTAGCGCGGGCCCTGTGTTTTTAAAAGTGCGCGAACAACTCGCCAAAGACATCCAGCAATTACAACGTTTAGAACCCCCCGATATCGAAGGCATCGCTTTACGTTTAGCGGGATATGCACAAAGCTCTGAAGCGCTGCCCTTGCTGCAAGGCTATGCACAACCCTCCGCTTCACCGCCTAAAGCCGCAGACCCGCCCGCTGACGACAGCCACACTTATGATTGGCAAGATATTGGGCAGACCGTTTGGGGAGAAATGCGTAAATTAGTTGTAGTTCGCTACAACGACAGCGCAGACGTGGGCTTATTATCGCCACAACAAGGTCAGATTCTCAGTCATCATTTGCGCGTGAAACTAGACACCGCACGGTTATTAGTCTTAACCCGCGATACGGAACAATTCAAATTAGAAATCAAAGCCTTGCAAGACCGACTTAAGCGTTATTACGATTTAAATAATGTCGCTGTGCAAGCCATGCAAGCGGCTTTGAAAGACATGGAAGATATTGAATTGCAACTCGAATTACCCGACATCTCAAAATCTCTGGCAGAACTCGAATACCTCGACAAAATCACCAGCGATGATGAGCTTTCTTTAATCAATTCAGATGCCACACAGGTGACACCATGAAGTGGCTTATTAATGGTTTGCTGATTTTAAGCGCCGTGGTCATGGCGACTCTGCTGGCATACCGTGACCCGGGCTTTGTCATCATTGGGCATCAATCCTTAGTGCTTGAAACCAGCCTTTCAGTGTTTCTTGCGGTGTTGCTATTGTTCTTTGCTGTGCTGTATTTGCTGATGCGTTTGTGGTCAGCCATCTGGCGTTTGCCGGAGCGTTGGCAAAGCAGCCATCAAAGCAAAATGCGCGGACGCGCACAAATGGCGCTGCAACAAGGTATTTCAGAATTGCTAGAAGGCGATTGGAAAAAAGCAGAAAAAACCTTGCTACAAAGCCAACCGCAATACTTGCACTATCTCAGCGCCGCCTATGCCGCCCAACAGCGCCAAAACATCGAACAACGGGATAAACATTTAGAACATGCCCAGCAATATGCCCCAGCAGAACAGCATTTAGCGGTGAATTTGGCGCAAGCACAATTGCAACTCAAACAACAGCAAGTCAACCTCGCTGTCACCACCCTCAAACCTTTGCAGGATAAGTATCCGCGCCACCCGCAGGTGTTGAAATTATTGGCGCAAGCCTACGTAGCCCAGCAAAACTGGCACACATTACTGGACTTATTGCCTGAATTGAACAAACGCAAAGCCTTGTCAGAAGCCGCCTTGTATCAACTAGAAGTGCAAACCGCGCAAGGAGAATTAAACCAAGCGGCGGCGAAAAGCTTTGAAGCGGTTAAAACCACTTGGGAGCGTCTCAGCAAGGTGCAACGCCTGCAACCCGCGATAGCCAAAATCTATGTGCAACATTTAATCGCCAATGGCGCGACGGACACCGCCGAGCAACTGCTGCGTGACAGCATTCGCCAACATTGGGACAAAGATTTAGTGTTGCTGTACGCGCATGTGAATGTGAACCCCGCCCAGCAACTCAGCCGCGCCGAAGGCTGGCTAAAGCAGCACGAAAAAGACGCGGATTTGTTACTGGCTTTGGGGCAATTATCCATGCGCAATAGCTTGTGGGGCAAAGCGCAGCAATATCTTGAAGCTAGTTTAGGACTAGCACCCCGCCCAGATACTTATCAAGCATTGGGCGATTTACTCAATCAAATGGGAGAGTTAGAACAAGCGGCTGCGCAATATCGCAAAGGCTTGCGGGTGGCGATGTCGGAATGATGGGCTTCCCCTTCTTACTCTGGTTCCCACGCAAGGCGAGCTTGTAAAAGAACCTCATTCCCACACTGCGCCAGAAGTGTCGCTGACTTTGAGACCGGGTGCAAAGCTCAGCGTGATATTTAGCCCCGCATTTGTGCCGAGCATAAACCACACGGCAGCAAACACCAGCAAAATGAGCATTAATGATGCGAGTAACAATCGTTTTTTAGTCCTTCAACAAATATTTCAGCCAATTATCAATGCGGCAGATTTGTAAACTCGTAGGCATGTCAAAAGATGCAGATTCGCAAATCCAATCTAAATCCAATGTGCAATTTTGTCGATCAAACAGCCGAATTTGTTGCGAATTAAACAATATTGGATCATTTTGTATATGTGGATTGCTGGTGAGGAGTTTTTTGCCCTGTGCCAGTGCATAAATAACGCGATGGGAATAACCCGTTTGTAATGGCACATGAATATCCAATACAGTTTTGCTGCGTTGGAATTGCTGCTGCATAGACTCATAACTCAAAATTTCACGAGTAACAAACTCAGGTTGCTCTAGGTTTTCTTGCAATAGATAATTTAATATATATTCTTTTTGCCAGAGATTGGGACGTTTTACGTTGTTAAGCAGTTGGTAAAACCATTTAGCATGTAGAAAATGCTTATGTCGAATCAACAAATGAAAAAAGCAAGACATTGAGTTTTGCACAGCAAAATGGTTGATCTTTTTCAAAACTTCATATCGATCAAAAGTTTGAGTTCCAACAAAAAACAAATCTATGTCTTGCGCTGTATCAATTGGATCAGTAGGAATATAGAAATTAGGTAAATAATCATAACCATATTTTTTGCAATCACTATAATCAAAAGAAAATACCTTATCAAAAAGCTTATCTAAGTGTTGCCAAGCAAATAATTGACTGCTATCCCACAAATATAAAATTGTTTTAATTTTTGGGTTTTTATGTTTTAGATAATCAAGTAGATGCACATTGACCGAATAACCATTGATAGCCAAAAAAATATCGTAACTTTGGGCTTCAACTTGTGGAATAACGACACTTTTAATGTAATTATCAGATTTATTTCTGAATAAGGACACAAACTTTTTAAGCGAGCGAAATGTTCCTGCTACAGCATTAGGGTTTAAGTTATAAGCAGGGTTTTCTATATAATTGACTTCCAGTCCAAATTGTTTTAAATGGTACTGCACCAAGTCTTCATACCCATGAAAACGTGGCATATAAAGTAAGATTCTTACCAAATTTAAGCCTCCCAATAAATTTCAAGCAATTTAATTACCCTATACCTTACTACAAACTTTAATGAATACAACTTATGCTCTCTTGGTTTAAAACTCAAACAACGCCGCAATCGAATGCGGCAAACACTGCACACAGCGGCGACGGCATCACCGTTAGCCCGCAAGAATTGCTACTGCGACGCCTCAAAGCCAGGTAGGGTGCGCACCTTCTTTTCGGTGCGCACGCGAACGATGTTTCATATTTCCCTCTCGCGTTCGCACCGCAAAAAACACGCGGTGCAAATCCTACAGAGCCATGTAGCCATGCAGAGTGAGCAAAAGTTGTCCGTGATATTGAAAAAGCGTTTAAATTGACCATGGCTGTCCATCATTTAAATATTTTTGGCCTATCGAGATGGCGGGCAAAACCCGATGTTAATTCATATTATTTAAGGTATGAGCAGTCGGAATTTTGCCCACTCTACCTGGCTTAGTACGGGCATTAGAGGGCGATGATGAGGTTTATTACGATTGTAACAGTGTATGTTTTTATGGCTCTAGGGTGTTCGTATCAGCATTTGCGGATAACGAACAATGGGTAGACATGGAAAAAATAAAGCCTGGCCAGCTTGTTCGTGTGAACTTTGGGGACGAATCTATTGGCATTCTTTACCGCACTGAAGAAATGATAAATGAGCTTCGTGAAAAGTATAAAAAATCTGTGACCGGAGATGATGAGACTGCTCAGTATCAAATTTTTAACTCTATCAAATCAGAATATTTTGTATTTGTTGAACGAACTCAAAAATCTTCATGTGGCTTAAAATACATAAGAATAGTTGGTTTAATAGATAGTTGTACTGAAGAAAAATATGATTTTTCGGGGCGATCAAGTGAGGGGGAAATGTTGGAAGTTCCAAAACATAAGTTTATTTCCAACACAAAAATAGTTTTTGAAACAGAATAAGTAGCGCACGCGAACGATGCTTCATACCCCCTCGCGTTCGCACTGCAAAAAACACGCGGTGCAAACCCTGCGGGCTAAAAAAAGGGACACCGCGATAAACGGTGTCCCTTTTTTATGGGCAATATTCCTCGCTCCTACAGTCTCTGTAACAGCCATTAAGTGAAGGATTTTTAGCCCCAACGGGGCGGCATCCATACAGCCCAGGGCAACGCCCTAGGGTAGAACGATGATACCAACCCAGCCCTGAAAGGACGCAATAAAAGGCGGCATGGCGTTTTATGTCGCCCTTTCAGGGCTGAGTGTCTTCCATCCATTTAACCCAGGGCGTTGCCCCACTGCCATTAACTTAAGACATGTCAGCCTCAAAAATTATTTAGAATACAAACATCTTAACAAGATGAATCAAGGACATAACATGGATAAAAAAACGATATTACAGACAGTGCGTGACATGATTCATAGCTCCAAACTCAAAGAAGCCCATCGTATTAATGACAAGGCATTGACGCGAGATCGTACACTCACCTTTAGCTTGCTCATTGTAATGATGTGACGCAAAAGTGTTAAATCCTTGCCATGAGTGCTGAATGAAATGTTCCCACTGTTAGCTTGGGATGTGCCTGTCAGCCATGCTGCTGACACCCAAGCACGGAAAAAATTGACATCAAGCACATTGACTGAAATCAACAGTGAAGCGGTTGTAGCGGTCATGTATGCAGATAACGACTATCGTCAATGGAAAGGTTTTCGCCTTATAGCCAACGATGGCTCATGGGTTCGATGGCCTGAAAGTCAGTCTATTAAAGACACTTTTGGCAGCGTTACTGACACTAACGGAAAAGATGAAATGCCGGCAGGTGAACACGTTTATGCGCGTGCATCCGTCACTTATGATGTACTCAATCGCATGGCCATTGATGCGCGTTTAGATGATGCACATAGTGACAAAGTTGAACACACCTTAAAGCATTTTGATGATGGGCTGGATAATGATGTGTGGATACATGATCGAGGCTATGCGAGTGATCGCTTGATGGCCCGTCACATCCAAACACAACATCATTTTGTCATTTGTCATCCGTTGTTCTGCGGGTAGCTTTGGGATTGCGCGTAAGAGGCTGAAAGGTGAGAGCAAAGCCAGCCAAACCGTCAAACTCAAAGTACCCCAAACACAGCGCAAGCCATGCAAAATCGAGAATTTGCCGATGACCGTGACGGTCAGGTGTGTGCATGTTCAACTTGATACAGGTGAATATGAAGTTTTAGTCACCCATTTGCTCGATGAAACGGCTTATCCGACAGAAGAATGTGCAAAACTCTATTGGCATCGCTGGGGTGTAGACACTTTATTAAGGTGTGCTTAAAACCCGCCTCAATTTAGAACACTTCACAGGATTGGCGGCTGAGTCTGTATTACAAGACTGTCATGCGTGTGTACTGCTGAGTGGCTTGGAATCAGTTCTGACACAGGATGCCCAAGTACAGTGAGATGCCAAATCCTTAAAAAATCCTCAACAAGTTAATCATGCCGTTTCATTCAACGCCATCAAAAATCATGTTTTTGAACTTTTATACAGTGATGCTGATATTGATGAGGTCATGCAGCGTCTAACACAGCTCTTTTTACAAAAACCAACCTCTGACAGACCACATCGAAAACCACCCCGTAAAAAAGCCTCTTCCCGTCAAGAAGCTGACTTTTTAAGACGGCGTAAAAAACAGTGTTTTTAGCGGGTAACTCCTTAAGTGAATGGCAGTGGGGCGTTGCCCTAGGCATAGAGATGACACTCCTTTGGGGCTTCACTGAATGGCAGTGATGTGGCGCATGGAAACCATCGTTTGGAAACGCTGGCGTTCTTTTATGCCTCTTGCGCCGTTTGCGTTGCCTTTTAAAGCCAATAGCTTGAGTCGTACCACTGAGTTCATTTAGCTATATCTATATCTAGGGCAACGCCTTCATTGCAAGTGGTTGATGTTATTCCCCCTCCTGCGAGGAGGGGAAGCGAGTGACTTGAATTCAAAGCCTTTTTTATTAACTTAATGGCAGTGATGCGCCGCATGGGAATGCCGTCTTGACCGCATTGCGGTCAGTGCACATCAAGAAGCAGACATTTCTCGCCCCCAAAGACACAGTTTCCGCTACGATCCCCCTTCTTCATATAGACTTTCAAGCTGAAAAACAGCACAGCTCAACGCTCCCACACATTAAGGAATCAACATGAAAGCAAGAATCAAATGGATAGAAGGCATGGCATGGATGGCAGAAGCCGACAGTGGACACGCATTCGTGATGGATGGTGCGCCCGACATTGGTGGACGCAACCTCGGCGTGCGCCCGATGGAAGCCGTATTAATGGGTTTAGGCGGCTGCACAGGCATTGATGTCAAACTGATATTACAAAAAAGCAAACAAGCCGTCAGCGATTGCCAGATCGAGATCAGCGCAGAACGGGCCGACAGCGAACCCAAAGTCTTTACCCACATTCATTTGCATTTTATCGTCATCGGCACCGATTTAAGTGACAAACACGTCAAACGCGCCATTGATTTATCCGCAGAAAAATACTGCTCCGTGTCAAAAATGTTAGAGCACAGCGTCAACATCACGCATGACTACGACATTCGAGAAGCCTAATGCCCTGTTTGCGGTTACAACAATTGCATTATCACCACAATGGCCCGCTGAATTTAGAACTCGCTTCCGGCGAATGCGTCAGCCTCAGCGGAGCCTCTGGCAGCGGCAAAAGTCTCTTACTCCGCGCCATTGCCGACCTTGATGCCTACCAAGGCGACATCTGGCTAGATGAATTCCACAGCCAGCAGATGCCCGCCCATCAATGGCGACAAAAAGTCGGCTTATTACCCGCAGAAACCCACTGGTGGGAAGAACAAGTCGGCGCACACTTCCCGCACTGGCCCACCTCCATTGCGCAGCAACTTGGATTCCCCCCCGACACCGCCGATTGGCCCGTCATGCGCTTATCCAGCGGCGAACGCCAACGCCTAGGACTGGCGCGAATGCTGGCGTGTAAGCCCCAAGCCCTATTGCTGGATGAGCCAACCGCCAATCTTGACCCGCACAACACCGCCATCATCGAGCATCTGATACAAGACTACAGCCAGCAACAGCAAGCCCCCGTGCTCTGGGTCAGCCACGACAGCGCCCAGCGCCAACGCATCGCCCAACGGCATGTGCACTTGAAAGAGGGACAATTGCAGGATTTAGTGCTCTAAGGTTTAATAGACTGGTTGCAACAGTAATGAAGAGAGGGGCGTTTCATATAGCGAAATGACATCAATTGTATTACTCAAGCCATCTGCTTAAACACATGTTCATAAGGCTTAAGCGCTTTCTTTAAAGTTTTCAGAATGTCTACGCAGAATATTCTTCAAACACATCCTGATACCCCCGCACGGCGGCGGCTACGTCGTCTTGCCCGAATATTCCCGTAATCACTGCCAGAAAATCAGCGCCGGATTCTAGCAATATCGCGGCATTGTGCGGTTCTATGCCGCCGATGGCGACGATGGGGACGTGTAAGAGGGGCTTGGCTTGGCGTAATAAATCCGGCGTGGCTCGCACGGCTTGGGGCTTGGTGGAGGAGGGGTAAAAGCTGCCAAAGGCGATGTAATCCACGCCTTCGGCTTGGGCTTGTTGTGCCTGTTCTAGCTGGTTGTAGCAGGACACGCCGATAATCGCTTCTCGCCCTAACAATAAACGTGCGGCGAGCAGTCGATCATCGTCTTTGCCTAAATGCACGCCATCGGCCTGGATTTGCTGGGCTAATGATACGTCATCGTTAATGATTAAAGGCACTGCGTAATCTCGACACAGGGCTTTGAGCGCTTGGGCTTGTTTTAAGCGCTTGATGTGATCCTGGGTTTTATCTCGGTATTGCAAGACTTGTATGCCGCTGCGCAAAGCGGTTTCGATGGCGGGCATGAACTGCTCTGTGGATAGCAGGTCGGCATCAGTGATGGCGTATAGCCCTGATGGCGGGAGGCGGGAGTGGGCGTTGGACATGTGGGTTTAGGGTTCGACGATTTTGGCGACGCGCAATAAGTTGGCAGCAGCGCGTAAGTCAACGGCTTGTAGGGTATCGGGATTGATGGCTAAACGGACGCGGTTGTTTTCAATATAAAACTCGACCATGCCGCCTTTTTCAGCAAAATCTTCCATGTCGCTGACGGTCAAAACCGGGCGATCAGAAAAGTAGGTGAGTATTTCATCTAATTGTTTTTTTTCTTTCTCTGCAATGAATACAATCTGGCACTGATCGCTGCTGCTGTCTAAATCAACACTCATGTTCACATCAATGTCGCGCTGTTTGACAGTTTCGGCCTCCATAGTGGCTTCCATTTTTTGATTAAATTGGGTATCACCCAAAAGACAAAATTGAAATTTTTGCGTATCAGCGCTGAAGCTTTCATCGGGCCAGGTGACAAACTTAGCCAGGTTAAATAAGAACACGGCTTTCAGCGCGTATTCATCCGCCCGGGTCAGACTCCATACGGGTTGGACATATAGAAACAGGCTTAAAAAGGTCAATACTAAAAACCGTGTAAGCTTGTTATATATTGAAATATTATATTTTTTTGTCGTGAACATAGGCGTGTTATGCAGTCAGGTCAATACTTAATAAAGGGTTAAGAGCCTATACGAAAACGGGATAATCGGCTGCAAACCTGCCTCAAAATGGCGAATTTTCGCTTCGATTTCCCATCTTCGTATAGGCTCTAAAGAAAAATGTTATGGGATGGATTGGTGAGCTTGTCAGTCTCATCGCTTAAAAATAGCTCCTTCCCTCAAATTCTCTGGCTCACCTGAAGTTTTAGATCATCCAACAATAGTATAAGGCTAGGGTTTTTATGCGGCAGCGGGGTCAATAAAGCGATGTCATCGCGCCTGCAATACCTATTTTGCCAGCCATTGTAACGATTTATTCTCATTAACAACAATACACTATCTGCGATGTTCTGTAGTGAAGCGCTTCTTCTTCAGTGAAGAATGAGGCTTTATCTCAATGATGTGATCTCAGCATCCGGTGCCATGCCTCTATCATGGGGCTGTTGTCATCAGCTCTCTAGCGTCTTAAGCTTCTCTGCCTTTATGACTAAGGCTACAAAAAACAGGAATCCATCATGGCAGAATTTATTCGCGGACAACGTTGGATCAGCGAAACAGAATCCGAATTGGGCTTAGGCTTAATCCTCGAAGTGGATATACGACGTGTGACTGTGCTGTTCCCCGCAGTGGATGAAACGCGAGTGTATGCAAAAGACCAAGCGCCTTTAACCCGTGTGCATTTTCACATTGGAGACACCATCAGTAATCATCAAGGCGAGTCGCTGACGGTGACAGATATTCAAGAACATGAAGACATTCTCACTTATTTGGGGCGCAACGCCGTGGGTGAGATTAAAACAGTCCCTGAAATTCAGTTAGCCCATCATATCCAGTTTTCCAAACCCCAAGATCGTCTATTCACGGGGCACATTGATGCGTTTAAATGGTTTGATTTGCGCTTGGAAACGCTGCAAAAACGCAGTCTTTTGGCGCAATCTCCGGTATCGGGTTTACTCGGTGCGCGTTTAAGTTTGATTCCGCATCAGTTGTATATCGCGCAAGAAGTCGCCAGCCGCTATGCCCCGCGTGTGTTGTTAGCCGATGAAGTGGGTTTAGGCAAAACCATTGAAGCGGGTTTAATTCTGCATCAGCAATTGCTCACAGAACGCGCACGCCGGGTGTTATTGGTGGTGCCGGACACTTTAGTGCATCAATGGCTGGTCGAAATGTTACGGCGTTTTAATCTGCGCTTTAGCATTTTTGATGAAGAACGTTGTGTTGAAGCACAGGCGGATAGCGGCGGTAATCCATTTTTGACGGAACAATTGGTGCTGTGTAGCTTGAGCTTTTTTCGACACCTGCCGAAACGCCACACGCAAGCTGTGGATGGCGATTGGGATTTATTGGTGGTGGATGAGGCGCATCATTTGGAATGGACAGAAGAACGCACGAGTCCTGAATATCAATTAATCGAATCATTAGCGCTGCAAACACGCGGATTATTATTGCTCACCGCAACGCCTGAGCAATTAGGGCAAGCGGGGCATTTTGCCCGTCTGCGTTTGCTGGATGCTCACCGTTTTTATGATTATCAAGCCTTTTTGCAAGAAGATGCGCATTACGAACCCGTGGCGGATGCGGTGCAGCATTTATTAAATGAAGAGGCATTGCCTGACAGTGCGATAGAGACTTTGCAAGCGTTGCTGGGCGATACGGAGCATCAGGCGACTTTAAAAGCGCTGTCGTCATCCCCGTCAAATACCGAAGAACGCGATACTTTGCTTAATGTATTGCTGGATAGACATGGCACGGGGCGCGTGTTGTTTCGTAATACTCGTGCAGCTATTTCGGGCTTTCCACCACGTAAAGCGCATTTTTACCCGTTGGCCTTACCTGATACATATCGAGATTTAAACTCAGAGGCTTCTGAGGATTCGGTGGATAAGGGTTTGTATCCTGAAACTTATTTTCAGCAAGCGCGTCAGCCGAGTGATCTGTCTCATGCTGAATCACCTTGGTGGCGGTTTGATCCTCGCGTGTCTTGGTTGATGACCACTTTGGCGGCTTTAAAGCCTGAAAAAGTGCTAATTATTTGTGCTCACGCGCAAACCACGCTGGATTTAGAAGACTGCTTATTTACCCAGAGCGGCATCCGCACAGCCGTGTTCCACGAAGGTTTGAGCATTGTGCAACGTGACCGCGCGGCGGCTTATTTTGCCGATACCGACGATGGCGCACGGGTGTTGGTGTGTTCAGAAATCGGCAGCGAAGGACGCAATTTTCAATTCGCCCATCATCTTGTCCTGTTTGATTTACCCGACAATCCTGACTTACTTGAACAACGTATCGGACGTTTAGACCGTATCGGACAAACCCACACGATTCAAATCCATGTGCCCTATTTACAAAACAGTGCCCAGCAAACTTTATGTGATTGGTATCACCAAGGTTTGAATATTTTTGAGCACACCAGCCCTGCGGCAGCCAGTGTTTTTACTCAATTAGGCGAGCGTCTACAACGCTGTTTGCGACAAGAAGAGGATGTAGACGCTCTGCTACAAGACACGCAAACGCTCCATCAGCGCTTAAGTGAACATTTGCATAAAGGCCGCGATCATTTGTTAGAAATGAATTCTTTCCGCCCGCAGGTGGCTGCACAACTCCTGGATGCCATCGAGCATCACGATGACGATGCCAGCTTGCAACCCTTTGTTGAACAGATATGTGAGTGTTTTGGTATTCAGTTTGAAGAACACAGCGAACAAGTGTGGTTAATGAAACCTGGCGAGCACATGTTGGCAGCGGGATTCCCGATGCTAGATGAAGATGGCTTGCTGGTGACATTTGAACGCAACATTGCTTTGATGCGTGAAGAAGTGCAATTTTTAACCTGGGAACATCCCATTGTGCGCGGCGGTATGGATTGGGTGCTGGGTAATGAATTAGGCAATACCGCGCTGATGACGATTAAGCATTTACAATTGCCTCCCGGCACTTTGTTGCTAGAGAGCTTGTTTAGCGTGGTGTGCGCGGCTCCTTCTCATCTGCAACCAGATCGCTTTGCACCTGCCTTGGCTGTGCGTTTATTACTTGATCAAAAGGGGCAAGATTGGAGCGAAGTCTTGCCAACCGGACGATTAAAAGGCGTTCAAGCGGTGGATAGACAAACCGCTCGACGCTTAGTCAAAGCAGCTAAAGCGCCCTTGGAAGCGTTGATTAAACTCAGCGAAGAGCGAGCCGCAGAACAATTGCCGGGGTTAATTCAGACCAGTCTGACGCAGATGAATCATAGTTTGCAGCCAGAAATGGAGCGTTTGCAGGCGTTGCTGCAAGTCAATCCCAACGTGCGAGAGGAAGAAGTCAAGTTTGTTGAACACCAAAGAGAGAGTTTGCAGCAGCATTTACAGACCGCACAATTGCAACTGCAAGGCATTCGCGTGTTGTTGAGCACTTAGAGCTATTTGGTCAGTCTAGGATTTTTTTAACTCGTTCCCATGCGGTACATCACTGCCATTCGTGAAGGGTTTTTTTAGCCCCAACAGGGCGGCGGCATCCCTATAGCCCAGGGCAACGCCGATAATACCGATCCAGCCCTAAAAGGGCGCAATAAAGCCGTTGATGTTATTCCCCCTCCTCGAAGGAGGGGGCTAGGGGGGACAACAACAGCCTTAAAGATTCAGTTTATCGTCTTGATAAATGATAACCAGACAAGCCTGAATTAGATGTCGGCGTATCATAAAAATTTCCGATGACATATCTGGATAACATCTATGGGGACGATATACAGCACTCAAAAGAAGATGCGGTAGTGAATTTCAAACAGTTTTAGAACCTTTAGAAGCTGCCTGGCTAATATAAATCAACTGCGGTCAGGCTAACTTTGAACCGCAGTATTTCATCTTAAATCAGTTCAACCCCGCTCCGACTTTTATCGCCTATCTACCCTGCTTCGCTGTCTGCAAAAAAACTTCTGGCTTGTGCGGAATCAATCTGAATTTGGGCTTTCAAAGCATCTAATGAACTGAATTTCTGTTCATGACGCAGATGTTTAAGGAGCGCAATATCGACATGGGCACCATAAATATCATCATTGAAATCAAATAAATGGGCTTCTAATAGCGGGCGCATTTGATGACCATCT
>JADGEH010000172.1 GCA_016744475.1 Thiotrichales bacterium
TATGATTCAATGAGCTGATTTACCAATCATTTTGAGCGCTCAAATTCTTCAGTATCGCGTTTACTGTTGAGTGATCTTCTGATCCGTTTCCATGACAAACCATGACTTTTACAGAGCCTTCTTAAGGTACTTAAACTTAATTCAATAGGATGAATTTTTGTAAAATCAGCCATAGACTTGTCCGGGCTTAAACGCCGTAGCGAAAAGCAGCGGGATTGAGTGGTTTTTTTCGTTCGTATGAAAAGCATAGTGATTCGTGTAACGAGAATGAACGGGGAAAACCACCCATATCCGCTGTTTTGCAGTCGGTGTTTTAAGCCTGGACAAGTCTACTATGTTCTCATTCGTGTTTACTCAGGCTGAGCGCTTTGCAAACGACTTAAC
Organism: Thiotrichales bacterium; assembly: GCA_016744475.1. Taxonomy (GTDB): domain Bacteria; phylum Pseudomonadota; class Gammaproteobacteria; order Beggiatoales; family Beggiatoaceae; genus BB31. The sequence goes on from JADGEH010000172.1 coordinate 385, forward strand.
GCTTCCATAATATCTCTAGGTTCCATCCGCTTGGTGTAATCAGGGTCTGCAAATTTAGCGCGGATAATCCCTTCTTGATCCACAACAAAAGTGCCGGGGATGGGCAGTTCATAACGTCCTTCTCCGTTATATTCTGCTAAATCTAAACTCATGTGCTTTTTATAGGCTTCATATAAAGCCTCTGGCACCATGAAATGTAACTCATAGTCTTTCATCACTTGGCTATCTAAATCACTCAACACTTCAAAATCTAATGGCCGTTCTTTTAATTGCCGCACAGAACGATCAGGTTTTTGCGGTGTGATGGCGACCATAGAGGCACCGTATTGCTTAAACACCGGCATGGCTTTTTGATAAGCCTGAAGCTGAATGTTACAAAACGGACACCAAGCGCCTCGATAAAAAGTCACGATGACCGGCCCTTGTTTTCTCAAATCTGACAATGTTACTTCCGTACCAAAAGCATTGCGTAAGCTAAAATCAGGGGCTTGAGCACCGACTTTTAATCCCGGATGGCTCATTTTTTTTTCTAACATCTGCTTTACATCGGCAAAAGCTTGTTGTGCTTCCACAGGCAAATTAGCGTATTTGGCCTGATTAGCAGCCTTGTATTGACTCATCAACAGATTTAGATTAGCTAAAGGCGGTTGATCGTCCGCCCATGCCAAGGACAGACAAGCCCACACAATAGTTGCGGCTGACAAACGTAAAATAATGCGCATAAATATCTCCATGTCATAAAGTAGATGATGCCTTGTATTCGCCTAAAGTCTAGGCTTCTTGAACATCCCCCACAACTGTTTAAATTGACCCAATAGGCAGAATTTTTTTGTCGTGTTAAAAGGCCTTGAGATGTTTGAAGTTCTTCGCTTGTCAAGTCCTTTGTGACTAAATTGCAATAAAATTTTTCCTTTAGATTCATATGTATAGAAATTATTTTTATAGCTGTCAAGATTTGTGAAACGCCCTCGCTCTGGGTATTATAAGTGCCCAATGAGCGCTTTTAAGACATCATAAAAATATCCTTCGCAAATAAAGCCTCTCTCCACTTTTTGCTGCATTTTCAATATTTTTGGAGTCAAAGATACAATGAAACCAGAGTTGGTTGACATCCCACAAGCACACCTCACCACAGAAATAGACCCTGAATTGGATGCCACGCGCTATGTTCAATATCGCGTCATCAAACGCAATGGCAAGTTAGCCCCTTTTGATCCACGGCGCATTGTCCGAGCCATGACCAAAGCGTTCATGGCCACCGAAGGGCAATCTAAAGACGATGCCATTCCTGAGCGCATCCATAAAACTGTCAACACCTTGACCCGTGCGGTCATTGAAGCCTTATCTCGGCGTTTAGAATTTAATGGCACTGTCCACATTGAGGACATCCAGGATCAAGTCGAATTAGAACTGATGCGGGCGGGTGAGCATAAAATCGCCCGTGATTATGTGTTATACCGTGAACAACATGCACAACAACGCGCCAGCCGTCCACCGCGTACTTCGGCACTGAACGTCACCGTCGCATCGGGTCAATTAGAGCCATTAGACGAAACTCGTTTGTACGAATTAGTCGAAGAAGCTTGCAACGATTTAGACAATGTAAAAGCTGATCTAGTCGTCGCTGAAAGTCTGAAAAATCTGTATGACGGTATTCCTGCTGAAGAAGTCAATCGCGTGTTGGTGATGACCGCTCGCATGTTGATCGAAAAAGAACCCGATTACACCTATGTGGCAGCCCGCTTATTATTAGATGCGCTGCGCTCACAAGCCTTAGACATTATCGGACAAGGCGAACTGCCCACGGTAGTGAGTGCGCAAACCATGAGCACGCTGTATGCAGATTATTTCCCTCTTTATGTCAAAGCGGGCATTGAATATGAGTTGCTGTCCCCTGACTTGGCGGAATTTGATTTACAACGTTTAGCCCAAGCCCTCAAGCCAGAACGTGATTTTCAATTCACTTATCTGGGCTTTCAAACCTTGCTGGATCGTTATTTTCTGCATTGGGATGAAGTGCGTTTTGAATTGCCGCAAGCCTTTTTCATGCGCGTCGCGATGGGCTTAAGCCTCAATGAAATCGACCGCGAAGCCCGCGCCATTGAGTTTTATCAATTGCTGTCGAGCTTTGATTTTATGTCCAGCACGCCGACTTTGTTTAATTCAGGCACTCAGCGTTCGCAATTATCCAGTTGTTACCTCTCCACGATACCCGACGACTTACATGGCATTTACGGCGCTATTCATGACAATGCCATGCTGCAAAAATTCGCAGGCGGTTTGGGCAATGACTGGACGCGAGTACGCGCTATGGGCGCTCGCATCAAAGGCACCAATGGTAAATCCCAAGGTGTCGTGCCCTTTTTGAAAGTGGCAAACGATACTTTAGTCGCCGTCAATCAAGGCGGTCGTCGCCGAGGTTCTGGCTGTGCTTATTTAGAAACCTGGCATTTAGACATTGAAGAGTTTTTAGAACTGCGCAAGAACACGGGTGATGAACGCCGCCGTACTCATGATTTAAACACGGCCAATTGGGTACCGGATTTATTCATGCAGCGTGTCAAGGGCAATGCTGAATGGACGTTATTCTCTCCTGATGAAGCACCTGATTTGCACGAACTGTACGGCAAAGCCTTTGAAGTCCGTTATTTAGAATATGAAGAAAAAGCCGCTACCGGACAATTGCGTCAATTTAAGAAAACCTCTGCGGTGCAATTGTGGCGCAAAATGCTCACCATGTTATTTGAAACGGGACATCCTTGGGTGACGTTCAAAGATGCTTGCAACATCCGCTCGCCACAACAGCATGTCGGCGTGGTGCATTCCAGTAATTTATGTACTGAAATTACATTAAATACCTCCGATGACGAAATCGCCGTGTGTAATTTAGGTTCCATTAATCTGGCGGCACACACCACTCCAGACGGTTTAAATCAGGAAAAACTGGCGCGTACTGTTAAAACCGCCATGCGGATGCTGGATAACGTGATTGATATTAATTACTACTCCGTGCCACAAGCGCGGCGTTCTAATCTGCGTCATCGTCCCATAGGCATGGGCATCATGGGCTTTCAAGATGCGCTCTACATTCAACGCATTCCTTGTGCCTCGGCTGAAGCCGTCAACTTTGCCGACACCTCGATGGAATTTATCAGCTATCACGCCATTCAAACTTCCAGTGATTTAGCCGAAGAACGCGGCAGATACGCCACTTTTGAAGGTTCGTTGTGGAGTCAAGGCATTTTGCCCATCGACAGCCTGCAACAGCTTAAAGCCGAACGTGGCGAACACCTCGATATCAATACCGAGCATCGTTTAGATTGGGAAAGCTTGCGTATACGAGTAAAAGAAGTGGGCATGCGTAATTCCAACTGCATGGCGATAGCACCCACCGCTACCATTTCAAATATTTGTGGTGTCACCCAATCCATTGAACCAACTTATCAAAACTTGTTTGTTAAATCGAATTTGTCCGGCGAATTCACCGTGATCAATCCTTATTTGGTGCAGGATTTAAAAATACGGGGATTGTGGGATGAAACCATGGTCAATGATTTGAAATACTTTGATGGCAGCGTACAAGAGATTGAACGGATGCCCGAAGAGTTGAAAGCGCTCTATGCAACGGCGTTTGAAATTGATCCGGTATGGTTAGTGGAATCAGCGGCTTGTCGGCAAAAATGGTTGGATCAATCACAATCGCTCAATTTGTACATGAGAGACCCCTCCGGCACGCGCTTGGATCAACTGTATCGTCTAGCTTGGTTGCGCGGCTTAAAAACCACGTATTACCTACGCAGCATGGGTGCGACTTCAGTGGAGAAAAACACCGTGCAGAAAAGTGAGGTGGTAGAGGAAGTCAGTGATGCGATTAATTTAGATTCAGCACCTTTACCCAACGCTTGTTCTATCACTGATCCAGAATGTGAGGCGTGTCAGTAGCCAGTTCTGGTTCCCACGCGCCCTGCGTGGGAAGCCAAAGCACCGCGCTCTGTGGTACGTATCGTGATGCAGGTGCGTCGCAATGGCGCAGAGCGCTGGAATGAGAGGCATTAAGTATCTAGTTGAAACACATCATGGGTTAATGTTGATTTCACTTCTTTTGCTTGGATATTACAACCATATTCTTCACTGAGTAATTGAGCTATTTTAGTGGTGACTTCATCTTGCAAAATAGTATTGACAATATTTTCATAGCGTAATGCATCAATTTTCAACCAGGTTTTTTCTAAAAGACTTTGTTTTCCCATGGCTGATTTAGATAACAAATAAAAATATTGTGCATCTCTTATTTTATTTAAACCCTCGCGTATATCCACTGAATACATAGGCACATAGCTGACCTTGTTTTGTACGATGACATTGTATAATTGCCAAATACAGCCATTGGTTAATAATGCCCATCTTATACCGGAATAAGCAGCATAGGCGGTGGCTTGAAATATCTGTTTGTCACCTAAATTCATGCCTGCACGTTTTGCTTCAACGACCATCACATCCTTACCATTAACCGACAGTACATAATCAGCACGTTTACCTTGGATTCTTTGTTCTGTTTTAATCTCGCTAATATCATATCCTAATACTTGTTGGAATATTTTATCTAAAACAAGCCGTGTATCGCTTTCATTGCCTTTATTAACAACAACTGCACTGACTTCAGGTAAAAGGGGGTTTAAATGATCGCGCATCTCCTTTATTTCCTCTAATACTTGTGTCTTTATACTTTTCTTTGTGGATGAGTCTTCTTCACCCAAATCAATCTCTTTATTTTCAATCGCAGCCACTGCCGTAAATTCTTTTTTACAAAAATGACAAGTCACGGTTTTTAAAAAATCACTTTGAGCAATATTGAAAACTTTGGTGCATTCTGGACAACGTGTTCGCATATGTAGACCTCTTTCTATCTCTTTCATGAAATTTTGATGCAATGATGAATCGCATCATTTTAAACATGGGGATTGATGTGATTCGTACCTCACTACACCCGACCTTGCCTGGTGCCCACGCGCCCTGCGTGGGAATGGTACGTTAGATAATAGACTTGTTATTTGTTGAGAAAAAGCGGAAAAACAGGCCAAAATCCACGCCTTTGCAGCCGATGGATACCCTATACCCCTTGCAACAAGTCGAATACAGGCGCGTCATGGCTGGCTCAAAGCGCGGGCTTCGCTGGTGGCGTTTTCTAGGTCAAAACTCGGATGCGTGATGTCGGTATCGTGGAGTTGCGATTGATACAGCGCGGGGAATTTTTCTAGGCTGTCGGTGATGTGGTTGGAGGCAGTCATGCCGAGTCCACAATGGCTGCTGCTTTTCATCAGTTGACTGAGTTGCAGCATTTTGTCGATGTCTTGTTGGGTGGCATGGCCTTGACTGATTTTTTCTAGCATTTGTTGCAGTAGCCGTGTGCCGACCCGGCAAGGGGTGCAGAATCCGCAGCTTTCGTGGACAAAAAATTCGGCAAAATTATGTGTTACATCAAACAGTGGGCGTGATGCGTTAAAGACCATGAGGGAGCCTGTGGTGTTGACATCTTCGCAGCATAAGCCGCGCTCAAATTCGTCTGGACGCAAGCATAATCCCGCAGGCCCTGCGTTTTGTAGGAATTGCACGTCATCGGCTTCGCAAGCGTCCATGACTTCGCGCACGCTGACTCCGTAGGGAAATTCATATACGCCAGGTCGCGCACAATCGCCGCTAATGCTGAGCAGTTTGGTGCCGCGAGAAGCGGCGGTGCCTAAGTCGGTAAAACGTTGTTGTCCGACGTTTAGGGCTTGCGCTGACAGGGCAAAGGTTTCTACGTTGTTGACGACGGTGGGTTGGCCTAAATAGCCTTGGGTGACGGGAAAGGGCGGTGGGCGTTTACGCGGTACGCCGCGATGTCCTTGTAATGATTCGATTAATGCGACTTCGGCACCGCACACATAGGCCCCTGCGCCGAGATGGATGTCGATGTCAAAGGAGAAGTCTTCGTCGCCAAGAATGTGATCGCCGAGTAAACCGAGATCGCGGCGGCGCTGTAGGCATTGTTGCAGGCTGTCGAGCATGTAGCGGTATTCTCCGCGCAAATACACAAAACCTTGTTGCGCACCGATAATTTTGGCACACAGGGTCATGCCTTCAAAGACTAAATCGGGATAGGCTTGCAAGAGCACGCGGTCTTTGAAGGTGCCGGGTTCGCCTTCATCGGCATTGCATACCACGTAATGCGCTTTAGCGGGTGTTTCTTGGCATAAGCGCCATTTGCGATCAAGTGGAAAACCTGCACCGCCGCAACCGCGAATGGCGCAGCCTTGGAGGGCATCGAGTCCGCTATCAATGCCTTCTTGTAATAAGTGTCGCAGGGCTTGTCCGGGTGCAAAGGGTGTGTCTAGTAATAGGTCTTTGCGTTGTATGTTGAGTGCGACTTGAAACCATTCTGCGGGCCAATCGCTCAGCGGCACTTGGTTTTCAATGAGTGACGCCATTTGAGCGATGCGCGATGGGGTGAGCCGCGTGACGGTGTAGCCGTTGACCAGCGCAGCAGGCGCTTGATCGCTCATGCCGATGCAAGAGGTGTTGTCGATAAACACGCGCCCGTCGCTGCGCACAGTGCCCAGCGTCACTTGCAAGCGTTCTAGCAAATTTTCCATGAGCGCTGCTTTGCCTTGCATTAAGTCGATGATGTTGTGGCTAAAACGGATGTCATATTCGCGTGGCGTTGGGTTTAACAGGCTATAAAAACTCACCACGCCTTGTACTTCTGCCAGCGATTTATTTAAGCCCTGCGCGACCTCTGCTTGGGCTTGTGGCGTGATGCAGGTGTCATGCTGTTGGATGTCGATGAGGATTTGCAGTAGTTGCTGTGGACGGTGTTGATGGTGCGCTAACACTGAGGCGATATGATGGGACATCAGTTTTCTCCTAGTCATACTATTTAAGCGAAATGACATCAGTTGTAAAAGATAACGCAAACGGCACAAGAGGCGCAAAAGATTGAACTTCCTGAAATAAAAATATTAACTCGTTCCCATGCGGCGAGGCTGTAAAAGAACCTCATTTTTTGGATTTTGAACAACGTAAAATCAACAGCTTACGAAGCAAAAAATGCCAACTTTGGGGGTTCTTTTACAGC
>JADGEH010000173.1 GCA_016744475.1 Thiotrichales bacterium
CGCCAAGAACATAAGCGCAAGCGTTTGCTCAAACACGTTAAAACTAAGAAATAAAAAAAGCGGCCATGAATGGCCGCTTTTTTTGTGGTTCCCACCCGCTCCGATGCTGTAAAAAAAACCGTTTTTTAGATTTTCGACAAGGTAAAATTAACCAGTTACGAGCAAATAATCATCAGTTTCGGGGGGGCTTTTATAGCCTCTGAAGCATCACTGCCATTCAATGAAGGGTTTTTAGCCCCAACGGAGCGGCATCCCTATAGCCCAGGGCGTTTATAGATATTGGGCTTCACTGAATGGCAATGATGCGGCGCATGGGAACGAAACGAGGGGAAGTGACTTTATCTACTTGACTTAATCTTGAGAGGCTTAAATGTCAAAACAACTGGCTTTTATTGGTTTAGGTGTCATGGGTTTTCCTATTGCAGGACATTTACAACGCGCAGGCCACACGGTGACGGTGTATAACCGCACGCAGAGTAAAGCTGAACAATGGCAGGAGACTTACGGCGGACGCTGTGCTGATACTCCGGCTCAAGCGGCACAACAGGCTGAAATGATTTTTTCTTGTGTGGGCAATGATGATGATTTGCGTGCTGTCATGCTGGGCGATGAGGGGGTCTTCCAAGGTCTGTCGCCGGGTGCTCTTGTCATCGATCACACGACGGTATCAGCCCTGATCAGCCGCGAATTGGCAGCACAGGCTCAAGCGCAGCAGTGTGATTTTATGGATGCACCTGTCTCTGGTGGGCAAGTGGGCGCTAAGCAAGGTACTTTGAGCATTATGGTGGGCGCTCAAGCTGAGACTTTCGCGCGAGCTGAGCCTTTATTGCAGATTTATGCGCGTTCTGTGACCCACATGGGAGCGGTAGGGCATGGACAACTGACTAAAATGGTGAATCAGGTTTGTGTCGCAGGCGTGTTGCAAGGACTGGCCGAAGGTTTGAATTTTGCTAAAACTGTGGGCTTGGACGGCGCATTAGTGCTGGAGGCGATTTCTAAAGGAGCTGCGCAATCTTGGCAAATGGAGCATCGAGGACACAGTATGTTGGAGGGGGAATTTGACTTTGGTTTTGCCGTGGATTGGATGCGTAAAGATTTAGCTATTGCGCTACAGGAAGGTCATGCTAAAGGCGCAGATTTATCAGTAACGGCTTTAATTGATCAGTTTTATGCTCAGGTGCAAGCGATGGGAGGCGGGCGCAGGGATACTTCGAGCTTGATTCAACGTTTGGATTCAAAGGAGGCTTAGAGCCTATACGAAAACGGGATAATCGGCTGCAAATCCGCCCTTTTGGTCAGGTTTTCCGCTTTTTTTCGTTAAATAGCCCGCTATTCGCCTTAAAAAACCGAAAAACCTGCCTCAAAATAGCGAATTTTCGCTTCGATTCCCCATCTTCGTATAGGCTCTTAGAAGCCTTTGCTCTTCCCCCTCAATCCCCTCCTGCGAGGAGGGGAGGCGAGAGCTTTTCGCTACAAGCTCAGGGTTAGTGCTCTAACACATATGATCCTGGCGCACTTTCCAAAGCGGGATATTGCGCATTGCCCATGCTGGGTGGGGCTTGTTGATCACCACATTGCTCGGCTAACCATTGTGCCCAATCTTCCCACCAAGAACCGGATATTTGCTCTTGTCCATCTAACCAAGCTTGTGCGTCTGTGGCGTTTGTCGCGTCGCCGACCCAATAATGACGCTTAGGCGGTTCAACCGGAGGCGACACAATGCCCATGATGTGTCCTGAACTGGCTAACACATGACGCACGGGACTGTTTAATAAAGCCATTTTTTTGAAGGTTTGCGTCCAAGGTGCGATGTGATCTTGCAGGGTGGAAACGTCATAGAGGGGTTGGCTGATCTGGCCTAAATCAATCTTGCGTTCACCAAAGGTGAATGCACCGGCTTGTGCCAATTTGTTGTTTAAATAAAACTCGCGCAAATAAAAGCTGTGCATTTTTTCTGGCAAGCGTGTGCTGTCCATATTCCAATACAATACGTCAAATTTAGGCAATTCCTCTCCATACAAATAGTTATGCACATAATAATGCCAAATTAAGGTGTTAGCACGCAGCATACGGAAGGAATCCGCCATTGATTGGCCTTCTAAATAGCCTTTTTGTGCCATGATTTCATCAATAAAGCGCAGACTGGTCTCATCTAAGAATGTGGTGATTTCTCCAGGATTGGAAAATTCGACTAAGGTGGTTAAATTCGTCCAACTGGAAAAGGGATTGTCTTGCTCTTTAGCCCCGTCAGCATTCAACCAAGCCATGACGGTAGTCAGCAATGTGCCGCCAATGCAATAGCCTGCGGCGTGTAATTGTGGCACTTGGGCGATGTCTTTAGCCACTTGTGCAGCTTCTAGCACCCCTTTAAACATGTAATCTTCCCAGCTGGTATCACGTAGGCTGGAATCGGGGTTTTTCCAACTGATGAGAAAGACGCTAAAGCCTTGCTTAACCATATGATTTACCAGGCTTTTACGCTCATTTAAGTCCAGAATGTAATATTTATTAATCCAGGGGGGAACGAATAAAATAGGCGTGCTGTGAACTTGCTCGGTTTGTGGCGTGTATTGGATCAATTCAAATAAAGGGCTGCGATACACCACTTGTCCGGGGGTATTAGCGAGATTGTCGCCCACGCTGAAGGCTTCGGTGTCCGTCATGCGAATGGTTTTAGCGCGGGTGTCAGCCAGTAAATTTTTTAAACCGCGCACGACGCTTTCGCCATTGCTTTCAAAAAACTGGCGAACAGCGATGGGGTTTAGCCAAAAGAAGTTAGAGGGCGCTGCGGCATCCAGCATTTGATGCATCCAAAAAGCGGCTCGTTCTTGGGTTTTCTCATCAGTATCTGGAGTTTCTGAAATCGCATCTTCAAGCCAGCGGGTGAGCAATACATAATAATCTTTGATGACCGCTAGATAGGGCGTTTCTTCCCAAGCGGGGTCTTGAAAACGCGCATCAGTGTCAGAAGACTCATCGTCCTCTCTAGGCACGCCGCAATAACGCTCCCAAGCACGCCACTGCACCGTCCAAGCATCTGCGTTTAATTTTAATAAATGATAAGACAACCATTGTGGATGGCTGATCCAAGATTGTTGGACTTGCAAAGTCGCACGCGCAATCCCAAAAGGATCGGTCATGGCGGTTAAATGCTGCGCAAATTCATAGGGGTTAGCCCAGCCTTGTTTGAGCAGTGCTTGATTGAAAACGGAATACATCATGATACGGTCTCCTTTCCTGGGAATGTGCAGCTGATAATGGCAGTGGCACTGATTGCGGGTATATACCCCGCTTATTAGAGATGGTTTTTTAGAATCTATCATTCTGCAACAGTTTCGCAAGATGCAAGCGTGATAATTTTTCATCCCTGGCATTATAAAAACAGATATTTACGCAAAATGATTAAGAAGTCTATCTTGCTAAGACAGTCTTTCGTATTAGCATTTTCTAATATAATGTCTGGTGCAAATGTTTCAGAGGGTGGGGTACGTGCTATTGCTTCTTCATCTGAAGCGTTTTATAACTGATTGACATTAAGCTCTACAGACTTAAACGGAGATAAACCTGATGTGGAAAACACTAGGCTTAAGAGCCTATACGAAAACGGGATCATTGGCTGCAAACCCGCCCTTTTGGCCCGGTTTTCCGCTTTTTTTCGTTAAATAGCCCGCTATTCGCCTTAAAAAACCGAAAAACCTGCCTCAAAATGGCGAATTTTCGCTTCGATGCCCCATCTTCGTATAGGCTCTAAGTGTTTTTAAGATAAAAACCGAGCGATTGAGTGCGATATTGTTTAATATTGACCGATGAAATATCTGTCATGGCCTGATAAACAATGCTTGAATACCGCTTAAATAACGCCATTTTGACATTCCCATCTCTCTAAAAATAAACCTTATTAAAAAAATTAGGATAAAAATAGACTATGCCAGAAAAAATAGCGGACGATTCCGTTGGTCTGGTGACACCGCAACGCCAACGTTTTACCGAAGCCCTGCACTTAGATTGCGGTCGTGACTTGCCTGAATACGAAATCATTTATGAAACATATGGTCAATTAAACGCGCAAGCCTCAAATGCGATATTGATTTGTCATGCGCTCAGTGGCGATCATCATGCCGCAGGCTACCATAGCATGGATGAACGTAAACCAGGATGGTGGGAAAACTGTATAGGCCCTGGAAAAGCCATTGATACACATCGTTTTTTTGTGGTCTCTTTGAATAACCTGGGCGGTTGCAAAGGCTCCACAGGGCCGAACACCATCAACCCTGAGACCAACAAACCTTATGGGCCCGATTTTCCCATCGTCACCGTGCGTGACTGGGTTGAAAGTCAAGCGCGTCTTGCCAAAACCCTAGGCATAGAACAATGGGCTGCGGTCATTGGCGGTAGCCTAGGCGGCATGCAAGCCTTGCAATGGAGCTTGCAATACCCTGACAAAGTACGTCATGCCGTAGTTATTGCAGCGGCTCCTAAATTATCCGCTCAAAATATAGCCTTCAATGAAGTAGCGCGACAAGCCATTTTAAGCGATCCTGACTTCCACGCTGGGCATTACTATGAACATCAAGTCGTACCGCGTCGAGGGCTGATACTCGCTAGAATGTTGGGACATATTACGTATCTATCAGATGATGCCATGCGGGCCAAATTTGGTCGGGAATTGCGCGAAGGCACGTTGAATTTTGGTTTTGATGAAGCTGAATTTCAAGTTGAAAGCTATCTACACTATCAAGGCCGTTCCTTTGTAGACCGCTTTGATGGCAATACTTACTTATTAATGACCAAAGCGCTGGATTATTTTGATCCAGCCAGCCTACATGAACATGATTTAGCGCGTGCTTTAGCACATGTCACGGCAAAATTTTTAGTCATTTCATTTACCAGCGATTGGCGATTTTCATCCGCACGTTCAAGAGAAATCGTACAAGCCTTGTTACATGACCGTAAAACTGTGAGTTACATGGAAGTCAATGCCAATCAGGGGCATGATGCTTTTCTGTTGAATATCCCACAATATATCAATGGTTTTAAGGCTTATATGGAACATGTTGCTGCTGAGGTCAATAATGATGTCTAAATTACGCACAGATTTAGCCCTATTAACAGAATGGATCGAACCCCATTCACATGTATTAGATTTAGGCTGCGGAGAAGGTACCTTACTGGTTCATTTACGTGAAAATAGCCACATCACAGGCTACGGTTTAGAAATTGATGATGACAATATTACGCAATGTATTCGTGCTGGGGTGAATGTGATTCAAACCGATCTGGATAAAGGATTATCTGATTTTGAAGCCGATGCTTTTGACTATGTGGTGATGACGCAAACCCTGCAAGCTATCCGCCGTCCAGACAAATTATTACAAGAAATCTTGCGTATTGGTCGAGAGGTGATTGTGACATTGCCTAATTTTGGACATTGGCGAGCGCGTTTAAGTTTAGCATTAGGTCGGATGCCATATTCCAGAGCCTTACCTCATCATTGGTATGACACGCCGAATATTCATTTATGCACGTTGGATGATTTTGAACAACTGTGTGATTTGTTAAATATTGAAATATTACAAAGAGCTGTCGCTGATCCAGACCATCAAACATCAGGCATTATGCGGCTCTTACCCAATTTAATGGGAGAAATTGCACTCTATAGATTAAAAAACTCTGTGAAATAATTTGCAATATTTCATATTTTTAGTATACTTAATCTCGATTCTCTTCTATCACAATTTGCTCGGCAAGCTTGCTCGCCGAGCTTTTTTTTGCCCAAAATAAACCGCCTATTTATCAAATAACCTTATGTTATATATGGATAATTGGGATCAATAATAAAACGCTATTCAGGTGTTATCGGCTCGGCACAGGCTGGCATCACGCACTATTTCTCAAACACCTCAAGATGAAATTTAAAATAAACAAAAATTAATCGAAATAGTTTGCAATATTTCACAGTTTAGATATACTTAATCTCGATTCTCTTCTATCACATTATTAGCTCGGCCTGTCTAACTCGCCGAGCTTTTTTTCGCCCTGAGTTTTTAATGGCACAAAGGTTTCTTTTTATATACCAGGAAAAATTAGATTTGTTGCGAGGGGTAGGCATCGTAGCGAAAAGGTGTGGTTTAACTCGTTCCCAAGCGCCGCTTCACTGCCATTAAGTTTGACAAAATATGACATTAGAAGCATATCTTTCGCCGTCGCTTCGCGTGGTTCAATAAATGTCGAGCAGAAAGGTTTTTTCTGGGTACTTCTCAGTTTTCCCGATAAAGCGTCGGGTTTGTTAAAAATAGCGACTCTAATTTCTTTAATATCAAGTCATTATCACCATCACTATACAAAATGTCTATCGCATGATTTTTAATGGCATTGAATGACACGGCGCGATTCACTGGTTGCTTGTGTTTCGTCTGTTTTTCCGCCAGTTTGGCATCTGTGTCGGCGGCTAAAATGGATTCTAAGCCTGTTAAGTATACCGCTGCGAAAAAGTCTTGATACACGGACTCGGCTGTTTTTCCGGTAAAATTTTCCAAGTTAAGTCGGGTTTTCAAAATCCCATAAAAGGTGTCTTCGCCCCAACGGAGATGATAAACGTGCTTAAAGTCTGCTGTTGGATGTTCATGTCCATCCAGTCACGAAGTGACAAGCACTTCATATTCACCCGTATCCAACAGCACACGGACACAGCGCACAGTGATGTCTTCCGGTCACTGATGCTGCTGAATCTCTTTAAGTGTTGTGTGATGTGGCTTAAGCGTGACTATCTGGCTGTTTGAGCCTTCTCCTTTCAGCATTTTTCGCGCTGTAGCAAACGACGCGGCTGAACAACGGATAACAAACTGTCGATTTGCGTTGTTCAGAGCGGCAAGCCCGTAGTCAGAAGCAGAGTGGCGGTCATGCAGCAGCACATCATTTTCATCTGTATGGGCTCAATGCTCACAGGCTCAATCGACCTCATAAGCACGCGCTTTGCCTAATACACTGTCTACTGCCATCCGATTGAGTACGTCATACAGGACTGAAGCAAGACCATCAGCATGAGCACCTTGGACTTCAGCTTTTTTGCCCGTATAGCGGATTTGTCCGAATTCTTTACTGACATGAGCGGTATCCGGCCACATGATTTTGGAGCCCTCTATCGCTAACAACCGCATCCCTTTGTAGCGTTTGTAGTCTCCGTCACCATACATGATGTCCACGATACCTTTGCGGTTCAGTTCGATGAACGCCGTATGTTTTAATGGCGCACGTCTTTGCGTAAAAGCACTGTTGGTGACGGTCAATGTACCCCGTTTGCCTGTCACTTCATTGAGCATCAATTGTAGAGATTTCACGCTTTTTTGCAGTATTAACACGATCATCAATGAAAAAAACAATGTACTCGGACGAGTAAAGTATTTTTTGTCGCTACGATGCCTATTCTTAAAGCTCTCATCATTTATTAACGCTCTATTTATCTCTATCGTTTGTTTTTT
>JADGEH010000174.1 GCA_016744475.1 Thiotrichales bacterium
GCCCTAAGGTTTGACCATTAAGCGCGACATGGTAGGTTTTCTGCGCGGGTGGGGGCGGCGGGGCGGCGGGCGCAGGAGCGGGGGCTGATTGTGGCTGTTGAAACATGCCTGCCATCTGGTTAGCCATGCCGAAACCTGCGCCCATCGCCATGCCCGATGCCATGGTGCTGTTTTCGTTTTCAGCCGCTTTACCCAGTGCTTCGGCGGCTTGGTATTGCGTGTATTGTTGCATATTGCCCAGGATGCCCATGCTTGAGCGTTTATCTAAGGCTTCTTCTACCGCTGGGGGTAAAGAAATATTGCTAATCAGCAGCTTGGTCAATTCCAGACCGTATTCTTCAAACTCATGTTTCATGCGTTCAGCGACAAATTGTCCTAACTCATCATAATTTGAAGCTAAATCTAAAACAGGGATTTTGCTTTCGCCTAAAACATCGGTAAAACGAGTCAGCACAATATTGCGCAATTGGTCAGAAATATCACCGACATCAAATTGTCCGTCCGTGCCGACCAATTCTTTTAATAACGTGGGCGCATGTTTGATTTTTAGAGAATAGCTACCAAAGGCGCGGAGCCGCACAGGGCCAAATTCTGGGTCACGCAGCATAATGGGATTAGGTGTGCCCCATTTTTGATCAACAAAGCGTGTGGTATTGAAAAAATACACTTCAGATTTAAACGGACTATCAAAACCGTATTTCCAGCCCATCAAGGTGGATAGCAGAGGTAAGTTCTTCGTGTCCAGCGTATAAGTGCCCGGATCAAAAGTATCAGCGGGTTCAAAAATGCGCGTATCCACGCGCTGCTGTGCTTCCCCTTCATTGACAAATACAGCCACCTGGCCTTCACGTACAATTAATTTTGCGCCGTTTTTTATCTCATTATCATGACGAGAAAAGCGATATACCATCGTCTCGTGCGAATCATCCATCCATTCAATGATGTCAATTAATTCACTGCGAACAAAGTCAAAAAATCCCATGTGGTCATCCCCCTTGGTCTGGTCTCAAATGTTAGAAACTGTCGCGCATTATACTCTCCCTGCGTTGAGTTTCTTGGAAAAATACTGGCACCTCAAGAGGGATGCCATTCTCATAGCGGTGAGACATTTTCATCTCCGCCGCCACGCTGTCTGTCATTGCTCAACCCACTGCTTCTTGGTGATCCATTTGATAAAGCGCCTTAGAACTCGGACAGCCTCCTAGTAGCTATCAAGGGTCTTGCTTTGTCTGTATAATCGCCCCACTTTAGTTGACGATTTATCTAGGTTTTTGTGTAAATCTCATTAGACTGGTTGCGAGGGGTCGGCATCGTAGCGAAAAGGTGTGGTTTTGAGGCGGTTTTTTCGGTTTTTTGCGGCGAATAGCGGGCGTGTGTTGATAAAAAGCGGAAAAACAGGCCAAAATCCACGCCTTTGCAATCGATGGATACCCCTTGCAACAAGTCTATTTAGGTATGTCGAACAGACGTTCGATATGCCCAGACCACACTAAATGGCAGTGAGCCGATGCTATGTCACCGATGGGTTGTAGGCTCTAACAGAAACGTATGCCTATGCATTGACAGGTATCCTGCACTTTTAGTTTTATTTTTTGCATCAGTATTCCCAGGAGAAGGTAATGGCAACAATTGATATGACTGCTCAGAATTTCGAGCCTACAATACAAAACAACAACATCGTTTTAGTCGATTTTTGGGCCACTTGGTGCGCACCCTGTCGCTCTTTTGCACCCATATTTGAAGCTGCATCAGAAGCGCATCCAGACGTTGTTTTTGCAAAAGTGAATACTGAAGAACAAGAAGAACTGGCCGCACAATTTCAAATTCGTTCTATTCCTACATTAATGATTTTCCGTGAGCAAATCATTATTTTTTCACAACCCGGCAGTTTACCTGAACCCGCTTTGAATGAAATTATCGGTAAAGCCAGTGAATTAGACATGGACTTAGTGCGTAAAGAAATTGAAGCACAACAACAGCAGGGTAATGCTTAACCTTTATACGAAATAGAACTATCAACACCGCTCTATTTTAGTATAGAGACTTGATGTTATAAGAAGGTCAGATATTGACATCATATCTTCACATAAAAATACCCATGCTATTATGTGGTTTTAGCGCATATGATGGCATGGGTATTGTGCTTTTTAGAGCCTATACGAAGATGGGGAATCGAAGCGAAAATTCGCCATTTTGAGACAGGTTTTTCGGTTTTTTAAGGCGAATAGCGCGCTATTTAACGAAAAAAAGCGGAAAACCTGGCCAAAAGGGCGGATTTGCAGCTGATTATCCCGTTTTCGTATAGGCTCTTAAGATAAGGATTGTTTCATCCCACTTTGAATACTTCTACCGTGACACGCAAACTGCTGACACCGTCTTTTTGGTTTTATTTGCTGTTGCTATTGCTGTTTCCGCTGGCGTTATACGGTGGATTAACAGCCAGCGGACTGGCAAATATCCGCTTGTACAATCCACAGCTTTACACCGGATTGCAAGTGCTCACGATCCTGGTGTCCCTACTGCTCAGCATCCTCATGCTGATGCGCTTATCCTTTGATGCCCCTCATCATTTACGTCCTGAAAGCGTTTGGCAATGTTGGCTGGCTTGTGCGCTGCTCAGTTATGCATTGCTACACAGCGTCTATTTAATCTTTTTACAAAATACGCAAAATATCCTCCTCTATCACAGCAGTAGCGCTCTCGCTGCGGTGATCATCCTGATTTTACTGTGGTCTCCTAACCGTTGGTGGCGCGGTATTTATCCCACCGTGCCGGCTTTGCTCAGCATATTATTAAGCCTCATTGGCGTGTCTTTATGCCTGCATTTTGATGCTCAGAACAATGCGGATTGGCTCATCCTTTGTGCGCGTTTATCGGGTTTTGGCTTTTTGCTGCATTCCCTCTATTTCTGGGATACCGCTTGGCGCTTAAAACGCTACACGCGCTTGTGGCTAGGTATTTGGAGCCTCTTAATGGCGCTGTATTTATTGCTGCTGCCACAAATGCCACAGTGGTCTGCGTCGTGGTGGAGTGTGTATAGCCTCAACCTGCTCGCGCATCTCGTCTTGCTGGTGTATTTATTCAGTTGGGCACATCGTCAATTAGCGCAACGGCGGTTTTTCCAACAACGTTTCACCACTATCCATGAATTAGCCTCAGTCGGTTTGTTTTACGCTGATCCACAGGGTGAATGTCATGCTGTCAACCCACGTTTTGAGCAAATGACGGGTTTATCTGAGCAACAATTACAAGGTGAGGGCTGGAAACATTCGGTACATCCTGAAGATCGACCACTGATCCAGCAAAAATGGCAAGAAGCGATAAAATATCAGCGTCCCTGCCGAGCCGAGTTTCGTTTATTACAAAAAAATGGAGAGTCTATCTGGGTCTTGTGCCAAGGCTTGCCTGAAACCGATAAAAACGAAAAAATGCTGAGTTTTTTAAGCACTTGCACCGACATCACCGCCTTAAAACAAGCTGAAGAAGAACTCCAACTCTACCGCGAACAACTCGAACAAAAAGTCGCTGAGCGCACCCGTGCATTGCGTGAAAGCGAATCGCGTTTTGCAGGCATTTTAGAAACCGCTTACGACGCGATTATTGCCACTGATGAAGATCAACGTGTGGTGTTGTTTAATCGCAGTGCAGAGCAAATTTTTGGTTATCATCGAGATGAAGTATTAGGGCATCCTTTAGGCATGTTATTGCCTCGCTCATTAACCGCTCGCCATCATCTACATTTTCTCAATTTTTCCGCCACGGAAAATAATCAATACCAGCCCATGTGCCCACATAGCTATGTGCAGGGCTTGCGCAAAGATGGCACAGAATTTCCCGCCGAAGGGTCTATTTCTAAAATGACGCAGGGCGATAAATCGCTGTACACCGCGATTTTGCGTGACTTATCCGCCTCCAAACAAGCTGAAGCCCACATGCGAGCCACGCAACAGCGCTATATCACTTTATTTGAAAACTCGCCTGTGGTGTTGTTAGAAGAAGACTTATCAGCGATTAAAGTGTATTTGGATAATCTGGTCGATAAAGGCGTTGAAAATTTACGCCAATACATGGAAAACAATGCTTCAGTGGTGTCCTATTGTGCCGCTTTAATCAAAATCGTGGATGCCAATCAAAATTGCTTAAAGCTGTTTGAAATCCCTGATAAACACACCTTGCATGAACAACTCGATGGCATTTTTACTGAAGAAACATTAATCACCTATAAAGATATTTTGTTAAATTTTTATGGTGGACGTACAGCATTTACAGGAGAAACGTCCTTGCTTACAGCACAAGGCAAAAAACGTTTTGTCATGCTACGCGCCACTTTAGTACCGGATTATGAAGTGCATTGGGGACGAGTGATTGTATCCATTACCGACATCACCGAGCGTAAGCAAGGTGAAATTGAATTAAATCTCGCTAAAGAAGCCGCAGAAAGTGCAAACCATGCAAAAACCGCCTTTTTAGCCAGCATGAGCCATGAATTGCGCACACCACTCAATAGCATTATGGGATTTGCTCAATTATTAGAACGTGATGCGGGATTAGATCATATGCAACGCGATCAAGCCACAACGATTCGTCAAGCGGGTGAACATTTGCTCACTTTGCTCAATGATATTTTGGATATGGCGAAACTTCAGACGGATAAACAAGGGCTGCGAAAAAGTTTATTTTCATTTCCAGAATTCTTAAGGAAACTGCTAGAAATTATGCGCTTACAAGCCAGCCAAGCAGGACTTGAATTTCGCTTTATGCCGCAATGCACCTTACCCGGTGTGGTCTTAGGGGATGAAAATCGCCTACGCCAGGTGTTGTTTAATCTGCTTAGCAATGCGATTAAATTTACCGAAAAAGGTCAAGTCAGCTTAAAAATTTCTCGTAAACAAGATTATTTATGTTTTCAAGTAGAAGACACGGGTATAGGCATTAACACAGAATACTTAAACACCTTATTTCAACCCTTTCAACAAGGGGGAGAAATGTCTTACATTACACCGGGTAGTGGTTTAGGATTAGCGCTCAGTCAAGGCTTTATAAAAATGATGGGAGGAGAATTGCATGTTAAAAGTGTTTTGGAACAAGGCAGCCTATTTTGGTTTGATATTCCTTTGCCTGAAGAACCACCAGAGAATCTTCAAACCCCCTTACTGGCTAACCATGATGCTCTTGACCAGATGATGGAAAACACTGTGCCACCTAGCCTATTGACTGAAGATGAAGCCGCTCAATTACCACTGCCCAGTCAAGATAACTTACGCACCTTGCATGAACTCAGTTTAATTGGTGATGTTGAAGCGATTATTCATCAACTCACCGATATAATGGCGGTTCATTCTGAAACTGAGGCTTTTTGTCAACACTTACAACAAATGGCTGATAGTTTTCAGATTCAACAAATACGCAACCTTTTAAAACGGTGTTTATCCCAATGATGGCACTCAAATATCTAAGCATACTCAGCCTATGCTGTGGCTTATTATCCGCTTGCAGTCAGCCTACACTGCAAGCGGATAATCCTTGTCAAAGCTCAGCAAGACCAGCCACTTGTCAGCAACAACGCTATCAAGCCATTGATGTTCAACTCAATCAAGCCTATCAACAGCTACAACGGCAATTAGCGGGTACTCAAGCTAAAGCCCTACGCCACGCGCAGCGCCTATGGCTTCCTTACCGTGATTTACATTGCCAATACGTCATAGCCGAGCACGCTGCGGATATACAAACATCCCTGAAATGGCGCTGTTTGGCACAACTGACTCAAAGTCGTGTCGATAGTTTCAAGGTGTATCCCCAGCCCGTCACCACTGCTGTGCCTGCATATACCACGCTTGATACTCGATTAAATCAACTGTATCAACAACATAAACGCAGCTTGCCAACTGAACGACAGCAACATTTGCGTCAAACCCAGCGGGCTTGGTTAGCTTTTCGAGATGCGGAATGTGCGGCGCGACAGCATCCTGATTGTCTGGCCGATCTGACGCATATTCGTAATGCACAACTTGAATTTAAAACCCCCACCTCAATGCTCCCGTCTTTATCTTCATCCACGGCTCAGTCTATTAATGAACAGCAGTTAATAGGCACCTGGCAACGATTGAATTATCAAGAAACATTACATTGGACTTTTGGTATTCATCAAGGGGTTCATCATTATCTAGCGCAGCTTGAGCAATTACCCCATGAAGCGGGGCAATGGCAATTAAAACCCGGTCGTTTAAGTATCACAGACAGTCGTGGGCGCTTATTACATGAATACCAAATATTGTCTTTAAGGAAAGGGGTGCTGTCTTTACAACGCTTAGATGGCAGCCAAGAACGCTACCAGCAAGTATCAATCAGTCGAGAATAATAGACTTGCCCAGGCTTAAGGCACCGACTACAAAACATCTCAATCCCGCTGCTTTTCGCCACGATGCTTAAGAGCCTATACGAAGATGGGGAATCGAAGCGAAAATGCGCCATTTTGAAGCAGGATTTTCGGTTTTTTAAGGCGAATAGCGAGCTATTTAACGAAAAAAAGCGGAAATCCTGACCAAAAGGGCAGGTTTGCAGCCGATTACCCCATTTTCGTATAGGCTCTAAGTCTGGACAAGTCTATAGGACTTTCGCGAATTTGCTTGATAAGCTGTAATACGAGGCAAGAATAATTCGCGTCTTAAATAATCCGAAAATAAACGTGCTCTAGCTTGATATAGGGTTAATTCCAACTTTTTTGCATAGACTTTTATTGATCACCATGCTTGGTAACAACAAGCCATGTGGTTTCTCTGTGAACGTGCTTTTCGACATTGGCATTTTTCACGCCCTGTCAGATGAGACCTGCCTTCTTCCCGGCTAAGACTGACTCACCTATTGTTTTTTAAAGTGGTATAGAACATTAGATTAAGTGATTGAACAAGCTTTAGATTTTGCCAAGCAGCGCACCCATTATCAAATAAAATTGTTTTTTCTTTTAATGGCTTATCAGTCATCGCGTTAATCAACCTCTCTTGGAAATGGTCGTTCTTTGTTTTTCCATCATCTTGTTTTGAATAAATACGATAGTTAATAGGGTCATATTCATTGCCATCAGTGTGTACTAAATGAACAATGGCAATACCTTTTACTAAGCCACCCACAGCCCCACTGTATGGGCGTTTAACGAGTTCAATTGAATGTGAATATTGTTTGTTCTGAACACTATAGCAAAATTATATCAGTTGTTAAGACTGCCAGTCCTTGAAGGACTGGCAGTCTTGGGTTTAGCTCTATCGCAAGCCTATAAATGATGTACTTTAGCTATATCATCAATCATCAAACAGGAATCCTCACTGTCATTGATGAATCCTTTCACATTTCCCCATCATTCTCTAGGTGGCAGTGTCTGTTTTTTTAAGA
>JADGEH010000175.1 GCA_016744475.1 Thiotrichales bacterium
GACCAAATGACAGTCAGGCATAAATTATTTCCCAAGTCACTTAATGTTGTCATTATTCAAAAAACAGAGCCAGTGATTCTATTTTCAACCGACCTTCAATGAGCTTGGAACTGGCTCATTGAGTATTACAGTTTACGCTATCAAATTGAATTTACTTTTCGTGATGCAAAGCAACATTGGGGCTTAGAAGACTTTATGAATATGGGCAAAAAGCAGGTTCATAATAGGGCTCATCTAGCCTTGTTTATGGTCAATCTGACCTATGCACTACGTCAACAACCTCATTACCAAGCCATGAGTGTGCTTGATCTCAAAGCATGGTTTCGAGCGGGTAAATTCGTGCGGGAAACTTTAAAACACTGTCCAGAATCGGCAGATGATCATTTTATTTCGCAAATTATTCACGAATCCGCCCGTTTTGGACGGATTCACTCACCCGAAACCATTAGTTACTCACGTTACGCGCTGCTAAGTATATTGTGGTAAATTTTTCACATGAAAAACGACACATTAGAAATCTACGTTGACTATCTCATCAGCTCCTTTAACGCCACAACAGCCACTGATTTATCGAATGTGTTGGATGGTGATATCAGTCATGATGTCGTCACTCGCATGTTGGCTTCCTCGGCGCAGACAAGCAAGGATTTGTGGTTGCGTGTCAAACCCTTAGTTCGAGAAATTGAAGGCGAAGACGGTGTTTTAATCATTGATGACAGTATTTTAGAAAAACCATCAACCGACGAAAGCCCACTGATTTGTTACCACTATGACCATTGCCAAGGTCGATCGGTCAAAGGTATCAACTTCATTTCAGCGCTCTATCATAACCCAGCGGTTTCTTTACCTGTTGGTGTCCATCGGGTCATGAAACCTGACTATGAAACCCACCCAAAGACCGGTAAGCGCAAACGTAAAGCCTTGTTTACAAAGAATCATTACTGCCGAGACCTGTTGGCTCAAGCAGTTAAAAACCCACTAACATTCCGTTATGTGCTGACAGATACTGGGTTTGCTAGCAGCGAAAACATGATGTTCATTTATCATGAACTCAAACGACAGGTTGTGATGCCACTGAAAAGTAATCGCAACGTGGCTCTCAGTCTCGATGACAAAAAACGCGGTCACTACCACAAGCTCAATACACGGCCCATGGAAACCGGAATGACACGGGAAATCTGGCTTGAAGGCGTTGATGTCCCACTCGTTTTAGCCAAACAGGTCTTCACAAACGAAGATAATTCAATGGGTATTCTCTACCTTGTCAGCAGTGACATCGACCTCTCGTATGACCGCATCACCACAATCTACAAAAAACGGTGGAACGTGGAATGCTATCACAAGTCATTGAAACAAAATGCATCTTTAGGAAAGTCACCCACTAAAACACGGACGACGCAAACCCATCACTTTTTTGCCTCTCTGTACGCCTACATCAAACTCGAGCCACTTAAAATCAAAACCAAGCTCAATCATTTTGCACTGAAAAACAAGCTCTACATTAAAGCGGTTCAGCAGGCATTTGAGGCATTACGAGAATTGCAAAATCCTGCTGAGTGCGTAACGTGAGTTAGTTAATGGCGAAGGTATTGAGGTAAAATATGCCATTTTATAAATTATGATATGGATTTCATAGGGTTAAATTTGACAAAGTAGAACTATTCAGCTTACACATTGAACAGTTTTTCCCACCTATCATCATTGCCGTTATCTTATTGTTTTTGGGAATCCTGCTCACCGCCGCCTGCATCTATCTTATTCAGTGTTTATTAGGTAAATTTTCAAAATATGTGGTGGGAGCATAAATAGACTTGTTGCGAGGGGGCTTCATCGGCTGCAAAGGCGTGGGTTTTCCGCTTTTTCTCGTTACGCACCCGTTATTCGCCTCAAAACCACACCTTTTCGCTACGATGCTGACCCCTCGCAACAAGTCTAATGTAAATGCATTAGCAAGGTGCGTCAGCCAAGCTCTCCGCTTCTTCTAATCCCTCGCACCTTCTTCTAAAGCCGTCCGCATCTGATGTTCATGTCCACTGAAAGCGTAGTAAGCATCTTCATAAATAGACAACAAGGCGGGGACGACGAGCAACACCAGCACGGTGGCAAAGGCGAGTCCGAAGGAAATCGACACCGCCATCGGAATCAAAAATTGTGCTTGTAAGGAGGTTTCAAATAACAAGGGCAATAAGCCTGCGATGGTGGTGAGTGAGGTGAGCAGCACGGCTCGCAGGCGTTGGCAGGCGGCTTCGATTAAGGCTTCGCGCACGGCGACACCCGTTTCGCGGATGTGGCGGTAGAAGGTGACGAGCACGATGGAGTCGTTGATGACAATGCCGGATAAGCCGAAAAAGCCAAATAGCGACAAAATGGTTAAATCCAGTCCTAAAATCCAGTGCCCACCGAGTGCGCCGATGAGTCCAAAGGGGATGGCGACCATGACCACAATAGGCCAGCCGTAAGAGCCAAATACCCAGGCCAGCACCAGATAGATGAGAGTAACGCCAATCACTAAACCTTGTCCCATGTCGCGCATGGTATCGCGCTGATCGGCAGCGCGGCCTTCGTAGTTGTAGCTGATGCCATATTTTTGAGACAGTTGTGGGAGGATGCCTGCTTCGAGTTTGGAGATGATTTTATTGGCATTGCTGACGCTGGCATCCACGTCTGCTGAGACTTGCACGGATAGCTCGCCTTGAAAATGACGCAGCACTTCAAAGCCTTGTTGTGGCAGCAGTTCTACGGCATTTAATAGCGGCAAGCTGTCGCCGTTGGATAAGCGCACGGTGAAGCGTTCGAGGGCCGACAGGCTGTAACGCTCCGCGTCAGGCAACATAACGCGCACTTCTACTTCGTCGCGCCCATCGAGGAAAATCTGCGTGCGAAAACCATCAAAAGCAGCGCGTAGTTGTCGCCCGACATCTGCCACATTTAAGCCTTGTGCTACGGCTTCAGGCCGCAAGCGGTAAATCAATTGCTCGCGCCCAAACGGCATGTCGTCTTCTACGGCTAACACGCCTTTTTCAACTTCTAGGGCGGTGGTCAGTTCTAGGGCGGCAGCTTTGATGTTGTCTGGTGAACCGCCGCTAAGCCGTACATCAATATCGCGTCCGGGAGGGCCGCCGCGCCGTTCAGAAATAATGAATTTTTCTAGCCCCGGCGTGGGTTTGATTTTACTTTTCCAGGTTTCGATAAACTCGCGGTTGCGCACGTCGCGCTCATCCGGTTGGATTAATTCGACCACGATGGAGCCAAATTGTTCGCCTTTTTGACTAGACCGCCCATCAGCACTGCTGCTGAAGTGATAACGGGTCACTGCGGCTAACAAAATGGGCTGATCAGGCGGACTGAGGGCTGTGTTTGTGGCGTTTAATTGTTCTTCGGCATGGCGTAAAAACTCGGCGACCCGCTCTGGCGGCGTGCCTGCGGCAAAGCTGACGTTGGCACTGAGAATCGGAGATTCAGGGGTGGGGAAAAAGGTGAAATTCATGCGTCCACTGCCCAGCAGACCCACGCCTAATGCCAGCAAGCTAAACACGAGAGCTAACATCGCCCAGCGCCACGCCAACACGTTGGTGATTAAAGGGCGGAAGAAACGTTCTTTGAAAAACTCAAAACCTTGATCGAGTTTGAGGCGCATCCCTGTCGGTTTTTTATGGTGCAAATTCACAAAGCTGTGGCGTAAATGTCCGGGCAGAATCAGGAAACTTTCAATTAAAGAGGCAATGATCACGCAAATCACCACCAGTGGGATGGCGAATAAAATATTGCCCATGATGCCGCCGATGAGCATCAGCGGTAAAAAGGCCGCGACATTGGTCAACGACGAAGCCATGACGGGGGCTAACATGCGCCGTGCACCGCCTTCTGAGGATTCCAGCGGATGTTCGCCACGCTGGTAATGCGCCAAGGCATCTTCGCCCACGACAATGGCATCATCGACGATAATCCCCAGCGTCATAATCATCGCAAACAGGCTGACCATGTTAATGCTGCCGCCCAACGCATACAGCACCGCCAGCGAGGCCATGAGCGAAACGGGAATGCCAACTGTCACCCACCATGCAACTTTACCGTTGAGAAATAAGTACAAAATGAGAATAACCAGCAGCAAACCGCCCGCACCATTTTTTACCAACAACATGATGCGGTCACGCAAATACGTCCAGCTTTCGTCGTACACGGCTAAACCCACGCTGGCGGGCAAAGTTGGACGAATGTCTTTTAAGTATTCTTGAAGAATTTTAGCCGTTTTTAAGGCATCGCTATGCTCAGCGCGAAACACGGTGAATTGCACAGCGGGTTTGCCTTGATAAGTGACTAAAGCCTCGCCTTCCATCGCGCGGCGTTTGATGCTGGCGACATCTTCTAAGCGCAACAAATGCCCTTGGTCATCCGCCCGCAACGGGATATTGCGAAACCCCGCTTCATCACGGCGTTGTTCCAAACTGCGCAGTTGTCGCGCCACGTCATCGCGTCCAACCATGCCTGCGGGAATATCTCGGCTATACGCCTGCACACGGTCAGCGATTTGGTTCAAACTCATGCCTAAATTTTCCAGTTGTTGACTCGGCACTTGAATCGCCATTTCTTCTTCCGGCAAGCCTTGCAGCGTGACTTTATCAATGCCTCGGCGCAGCAATTCTTGCTCGATTTGATAACTTAAATGGCGTAATTCATTGACATCATTGGGGGCGGTGAGCAACAGATTGGCGAGAGGTTCATAACGCACGACTTTACTGACTTCGGGGGTTTCTGAAGTGGTGGGCAAATTCCGCAGCAATGAGACTTTCTCGTTGACCTGATCCAGTGCCATGCCCATATCCGAGCCTTCGTAGTATTCCAGCGTAATACTGGAAATGCTGTTGGCAGAAGTGGAAGTCATTTTTTTCACGTTATCCAAATTGCGCAATTCCTGCTCAATCGGACTGGTGATGGAAGTTTCCACATCTTCGGCACTCGCCCCGCTCCACACCACGCGCACGCTAATAAAGTCCAAGGCAAAAGTGGGTAAAAACTGCGTATTTAATTGGGTTAAGCCCCAAGCGCCCATCAACAGCATGATGAGCATGAGCAAATTAGCAGCAACAGCGTGTTGGGCAAAACGCCCAATCAGGTCTTTTTGGTGTTGGAAGGACATGGGACTCTCTATAAAAAATGAACAGGCAGTCGTCACTCACCTGATGCGGGCTGAGCGAAGTGGGCGAAAATGTCACGCTTTTCTTAGGTGATGTCAACTGAAGTGTGGAGCAATGGTGGTTTTATTGGCTTGGGCGGGTTTGGTGTTGGATAGGGAAACGACTGAATGTCCTCGTTCCCACGCACTTGCGTCACTGCCATTAAGTTAAGCCTAATAGTATTGCAAGTGGTTGATTTTATCTCCTTCCCTTCAAGGAGGGGGTTAGGGGGTGGTGAACAAAAGCCACCTTCTTTAGCACGGTAGGATGGGTAGAGGCGCGCCCGTAAACCTGCTTTACTGAAAACTCCGAAAAACTATTTCGAGATACCCGCATACGCCCGCATTTCGGAATAAAGTTCATCTGACATTTGATGTTGTTGTTTAAATTGATTGACACTTTCGACTATCGCTGCGAGACAGGGAGAGGCGCAGCCGGGGTCGAGTAGCCCGCGACAAGGCGTCATTTTGGGCGGTGGCGCCAGCGATGCGAAGGTCTTTGGTTCGCATCGCTTGGGTTGCCAAGACAAAATGTATTCGCCGTATAGTCATGGGGGAAGGCAGTACCGTAGCAGCGCAGTGCGGAGGTGACTGGGTGATACCGGACGTGTCGGGGCACCAGAATAGCGTCTCGCGCCCACTTAAGAAGTTCTAAGGGCAAGGAAGCCCGTGAACACCTCTTAAACGATGCGAGACACGTTAATTTTTTAAAAAGGTTTCCGTTTTTTCTACGACTCTTTTGTCAGTAAAACTGCTTGTTACTTTGCTGATATAGTCTGTTAATGTCATGTTTTTCTCTTCCAGAGTTAAGTGCGTGATTCAAGGCTATTATAGTGGCAATATAGTTTTTCGGAGTTTTCAGTTCCTATAGAACAACGCCACCCATCCCGTATTAAATCGGTTAAAGCATCAACCGTTCTCCAGAGGCTCTCATGCGCTTAAGCAAAATGCTTTTAATCTTGCTGTTACTGACCTTGATATTGATGTTTTGGTTATTTGATGGGCAGCAGTATTTGTCGTTGACGGCTTTGCAACGACAGCAGTTAGATTTTCAGGCTTATCAACAGGCGCATCCTTGGTTAGCAGGTGTGTGGTTTTTCTTGATGTATGTTGGTATCACTGCTTTGTCGCTGCCGGGGGCGGTTTTGATGTCTTTAGCGGCGGGGGCGATTTTTGGTGGGGTTTGGGGAGTGTTGCTGGTGTCTTTTGCTGCCAGCTTGGGCGCGACGTTGGCTTTTTTAAGCGCTCGTTTTTTGTTGCGCGAGGGGCTGGTTCAACGCTTTCCGACACAGATTGAGATGATGGATCAAGGCATGAAAAAAGAGGGGGCTTATTATTTGTTTAGCCTGCGTTTGGTGCCGTTGTTGCCGTTTTTTTTGATCAATGTATTGATGGGTTTAACTCCGATTCGGCTGGTGACTTATTATTGGGTGAGTCAATTGGGTATGTTGCCTGGGGCGGTTGTCTATGTGAATGCGGGGCAGCAATTGGCTCAGATTCAACAGCCGAGTGATATTTTTTCTCCTATGTTAATCGCTTCTTTTGTGCTGTTGGGGCTTTTGCCTTGGCTGGCACGTTATGTTTTACATTTATTACGCCCTTAAAGATAACGCCAGCGGCGCAAAAGAACACAAGCGTTAAGGGTTCTACAGGGATAATAAATCAGTGATACGCCAGACCGAGCAGATTTCAAAAACCTATCAGTTCTTAACGACGATGATCTATAGACAACATGAATCATTTATACGACTCAAGCCATCCACTTTAAGCCCTTAAAGGACAACGCAAACGGCGCAAGAGGCGCAAAAGAACACCCGCGTTTCCAAACGATGTTTACCTCGTTCCCATGCGCCGCATTATGGCCATTCAGTGAAGCCCCAAAGGGGCGTCATCTCTATAAGGGCCACGCCCTAGATTAAACGGATAGAAGGGGCTTAGCCCTGAAAGGGCGACATAAAACGCCATCCCGCCTTGTATTGCGCCCTTTCAGGGCTGGGTGGGCATCATCGACTGAACCCAGGGCGTTGCCCTGGGCTATAGGGATACCGCCCCGTTGGGGCTAAGAGCCTATACGAAGATGGGGAATCGAAGCGAAAATTCGCCATTTTGAGGCAGGATTTTCGGTTTTTTAAGGCGAATAGCGAGCTATTGAACGAAAAAAAGCGGAAAACC